>DATDXT010000055.1:0-5958 GCA_035289185.1 archaeon
TAGCTGAAAAATCGATGTAGCAGTTTAAAGAGATAATTCGACAAGTATGACATCTATCTTCACAGATCATTTGCCATGCTTACACGGACTGTTCTCGATTCAGCAATTAATTGTTTATTTTTAGTACTTAAAAATATGATTTATCAATACGGGTTCATAGTCTAGCGGTTAGGACAATGCCCTTACAAGGCATAAACTTCGGTTCGAATCCGGGTGAACCCATTTACTTCCTAGTCTCTATTAGAAATATCTTGTTTCTCTCGACAGCAAACTCTATGTTGAAGCGATAGTTGAACTGACCCTCTATCCTCTTTGCATAATCGGCTAGCTCCAATATCTCCTCCTCTTCCAAAACCTGGACGTCCACCTTGCTCTTGGGCACTGGCATCTCAGAGATTATGTTTGTCGCCATGTCCTTAGCTATCATCCTGTCTTTCTTCGTAACGCTGACCTTAACTATGTTCTTGTTGTTGCTTACTACATACGTGTCTGGCTGCACCTGCTTCTTGGATAAGGATTCGCTCAATCCCCATACGGATTCTATCTCTATCTTGTCTTCAGACGGTTTTATGAAACCTGATTTTTCTGAATCGATCATCTTCTGGATGATTACAGCTATTCCGTACAAGTTTAATCCGTTTTTCAATCTATTCTGCAGCTTTTCCGCATCAAAAAAATCAGCCCAGCATCTTTTCACCGATTCTATCAGATCCTCTTTACCTTTTACGTTTATGAAAGACGTCTCCTGTGTGCCGGTGACTAGCGGACTCGACCTTACTGCAACAGTGACATTTCCCCTTCCCGCACTTATCATATTGATTATCTTCGGATCCTGAGTCTGCAAAGGAAGGATGTTCATGTTTGAATATTCTTCTATAAGCTCACTTCTTATCTCCTCGACTATGTTTGATTTTAAAATTATGTCTTGTATACTTTCAGAAACTTCTTTTGGAGAAGAATCAAAATCTTTCAATGCATCCTCTATCTTCTGCTTTAGGTTGTTGGCTTCCAAGAATTTCTCGAAGCCTTTGATTGTCAGGACAAATCCGTTTGGCACAGGTATGTTCAACCTGATTATTTCGCTCAGATGATAGCTCTTTTCACCCACAGTGTTGAAATCTTTCTTTTCGATTTCACTCAACTGAAGCACGTAATTCCTGGCCATTAAAATGAATTTTGATTGCATGCTTAAATGTTTAAATAGTACGGTATGAGAATTAATTTAAGCCTTTAAAACGAAGAGGATTATTATGGAATTAGAAGTTGTCAAGAAGGAAAAGAATTCTATCACGATTCAGATAAAAGGCGAGAATGACACATTGGTCAACCTTTTGAGGGAGGAATTGTGGAATGACAAGAACATTTCTGAGGCGGCTGTCTTGAAAGACCATCCTTTTACACATAATCCTAAGATTTTAGTAAATGTTAATTCCGGCGACCCTGTTGATGCTTTGCAGAAAGCGGTGGATAGAATAAAGGATAATGTTGAAAAGTTCAGGAAAGCTTTTGACAAGGCTGTTTAGGATTTACTTCTTTCTATAGAGTGTTTTGTTATTTCCATTGAGCATGAACTGTGTTCTTTGCAATATTTATAACATTTTTCGGCGACGATTTTTTCTAAATAGTGGAAACCGCAAACCCTACACGAATATGCTTTTGTCATAAATCTATTTTAGAATCTTAGCTTATCTCTACTTGGTCATCTTTGTAGCCCAAAGACTTCAAAACATCTTTCATTCTAAATCTGTGGTCACCAAGAAGTTCTATATGATTATCCTTGTAAGTTCCGCCGCATGCCAACTTCGACTTCAGCTTTGCAGCAGTATCTTTGCCTTCGTTAGGATTCACGCCTTCGACTATGGTGATAGGCTTGTTATACTTCCTTTTTTCAATAAAGACCCTTATTTGTTGCTTTCCCTTGTCCATGGTCTTACATACACACAGATCAATAGGCAATCCGCAGGTAGAACATATATTTTGCATAATTAATCCTTCGAAGCCCCCTTAATCGTAAGTATCCTAGCGACTGTCCTTCTCAATTCCCTTATCCTTCCAGGATTCTTTATCGGCCTTCTCATCTTGACATTTCCCCTTTCCTTGATGAGATCCATCTTAGAATCGCTCAGTCTTTTGTCCATATCTTCAGGCTTTAATCCTTTGAGTTCTTTCATTGCTTTTGACATTCTATATCTCTATGTTGTTGGTGATTAGTATTTAAATGCTTTTCCTAGGACTCTATTTTTTTCTGCTTATTATCTGGCTGTTTTACAAATCCCAATCTCAGTAATCTTATAGCTATTATCCAAAAGACAATTGCAACCAAAGATCCGCTTGTTATTGCAATAAAATTGCCAGTAACTATGTCTATCATAAAGAAAATTTGGTGTTTTAAAAATAAATAGGATTGACATGCGTTGTAATGAATAAGTCTTTAAAAGACAAATTATAATTGTGGCTGAGAAAACAAAGAAGCTATGTGGTAGCTGCACGGAATTCGTGGGAAAACATGAACCATGGGATGGGAAAAAGGTTCCAAAGGTGGCTGTAATGGACTCGTTTGAATGCCAGAAATGCAGGATGTCATACGATGTCTACAAAGGAATGGTAAACCAACTGCCTCTAAAGTAAGATGGATTGGAATCATTCGGCAGGCATTTCCCCAAACTTCTTATATTCGTTTTGAACATTCGCAAATATGAGAGCCTTTTCGTTGATTTCTTTATACTGATTTTCCAGCATTTCCAGCTCTTCATGTTTTTTGAACAACATCGTTTCCATATCATCCTGTTCCTTTCTGTGTTGATTGGCTTTCCCGTCTTCACCTGCTCTTCCAGCTTCAAATGACAAATCTATGGATTTCATGTAATCGGCTTCCAACTTTTCGATTGCCCTTTTCAATCTATCATGCTCTCTCTGATAATCAAGCCTCTTTTCAAAAATTTCTTTTCTGATATAGCCGTACGCTCTGATCCAAAAGGGGAACAAAGCATCATAATCATCGCCTATCCTTTCCAGTGTTGGAACGACCGTTATGTCTCTGTAGAAATCTTGACTGTGCCACAGCATCTTATCCCCATTAAAGATGGAAAACTAATCTTTAAATTCATTGCTCTTGGATGAACTCGAACTCTTTCGGGGCCTCTCTGAGAATTTTCACCATTATTCCTACTATGCCTGCTTTAAGATTGGCTTTAGCATGACCCCTATCCATGAGAGTCTCAGAATAGTTTCCCGAATGTATTATGTAACCTTTCTTGAACTTCTGTGTAAGCGACCTCTCGCTGCCTATCAATTTGCCTGCAGCTATGACCAATATTCCAACTGCGCCAGATTCCATCACTTTATCTATGTAAAAATTTACAGACTTCTTGTAATTTATTCCCTTCTCTATTGAATCTGCTATCCTTCTTGCCACGATGTTTGCATCCATAAATTTGTTCTCGACTTCCCTTATGTCGACCAGAGGATTGTCTATGCCGAACTTCTTCTTTATTTCTTCTGCCAGCTCGTCTATCTTCCTTCCTGACCTTCCAATCACCATTCCAGGCCTGCTCACATAAATCACAATCTTTGTTCCAAGAGCCGTCCTCTGCATTTCACTATGACTATAGCCCGCTCTTTCGAATTTCGTGAAAAGATAAGTCTCTATGTCTGACAATCTTATTCCTTCCTTTATAAAATGTTTTTCTATCGCCATTCTATCTTTCCTCCAAGATTACTTCCAAGTTTGTAGATTTTGCTACTCTTCCCCTAAGTCTATACCTGCTTCTTCCCCTGAAATTCTTCTCTCCTTTGTCTGCAGTTATTTTTTTGATAAAAAGCTTATCCGAATTCAGGTTCTTCTGCTTGGCATTCGCTTCTGCGCTTTCCAAGAATCCCAACAAGACATCTGCAGTCTTCGTGTATCTCTTGCCCTTCATAGTCACCTGGTTGTCCAGAAGATCATTCAATAATTTCTTCGCACGTGTCAGGCTTCCGTTCCTTATGTCATCCAAAATAACCCTAGATTTCTCCGAGGAAATTTTCGCTCCGACCAATTTTGCTGTAGCTGTCTTCATAGATAATCACTTATGTCTTTGTGGCATAGAACTTGGATCCTCTTGTAGCGCCAAGACCAGGAGCATTATGTCTTACGTGCTTCGTGGTTATGGAAAATTCTCCAAGCCTGTGCCCAAGCATGTCAGGAGTTATTATCAGTGATGTCCATTTGGCACCTTCTTTTGCCGCCTGACCTTCCTCTGCTTTTGCACCGCCAATATAAACACCAATCTTTACGCCAATCATCTGAGGCAAAACTATCATGCTTCTTACATGCGTCTTGTGGAACTTTTCGGGGTTCTTCTTTATGTTATCGAGCAGTTTCTTCTCCTGTTCAGTCAATCCTCTCTTCAGATGCCTTCTCTGTCTGCTTGGAAGCAGCATGCTGAACTCATCTATGCTCATACCCTTCACTTCTTCCACGCTTTTTCCCCTGAGTTTGTATTCTTTCGGCATTTATACACCTTTCGATTCTTTAATTGTTTATTCTCAACTTATAAATATCTTAAAGGCTTATTTAAAGTTAAGATTTCTGATGAGCAAAAAGGAAATTAGTATTGGAGAATTTGAAAGATTGCTTCCTTTAGTCGCTGATAAGGATACTTCTGCGGATCCAAATGGATGGACAAAAGAAAATCCTACTTGGGGGCATTGCGCTGTTGCTTCTGTTGTTGCAAACAAGCTTTTCGGCGGGGAGATTTTGCGCGCATCTTTGGAACATGTGCCTGAATTTGCGCGTATGAGATCACATTATGTGAATAGTTTCCAGGACAAAGGCATTGTAGATTTCACAAAACCGCAATTTGGTGAAAATTATCCTGCTGATTTGAAATTTGAGTCAAGGACAAGAGATTACCTGATTGGCAAGAATGCTAGTCCTCAGACGAGGCAGCGATACAAGACTCTTTCATTCAGATTGGCAAAAGTTGTCTATGAAAATAATCCGCTTTTTGATGATCCTATATATAAACTCTGTCTAGATAACGCTTTTGAATCACCATGCCAGAAGATGGGATTCGGCTCTATCATTGTTAAAGATTCTGAAGTCATCTATAAAGGCGACAATGACCAAGCAATAGAACAACTGAAGGAGTTTTGCGAACCCAAGTGCATAAGACTGGATATACAATCCAGAACAGATTCAACAATTGGAGCATGCAGTCATTCAGAAGAACTTGCAATATGGGATGTTGCCAAAAGAAACATCTCTCTAAAGGATTGTGATTTGTACGTGGCAGGCGTTTACGCAAATGGCATGCCTTACATAAAAGAATTGCCTGATTTTACATGTTTGAGATGCTCACCGCAGATATATAATTCTGGTGTTAGGACTGTTTACATGCCTGTCAATGACAAGTGGATTGGTGTAGATGCAAAGACTGCTGTAAAAACTTCAATTGACTATGCTTTAGGCAGGAAGAAAGCCTAGCTATTTCTTTATTCTGACATTTAATTATTGTATGAAAGTATACGATCTGCATGTGCATAGCGAATTCAGCGAAGGTGAATCTACTCTAACTCAGCTAGCAGATACAGCAAAAGCTCTGGGCTACTCTGGAATGTGTTTTGTCTCTTATTGGAACGGCAGGAACCAGATGGAGAAGGAAAGACAGGAGATAGAGAATGTTTCCAAGTCTTCATGCGTACAGATCTTCATTGGATTCGAGGCAAGGGATACAAAAGAACTGAGAAAACTGGCTGAGATGAGGAAGGAATTCGATTTGCTTCTGGTTGGCGGAGGGGATTTGGAACTGAACAGAGTCGCTGTGGAAACACCGGAAGTGGACATCCTAGCTCATCCTGATTATGGAAGACATCAAGTGGGCAAAGTGGCTGACTCCGGCTTGAACCATGTGCTTGTAAAACTGGCGGCAAAGAACAAAGTAGCCATAGAGGTCAATTTTAGGAACATCCTTATGT
>DATDXT010000056.1:0-2142 GCA_035289185.1 archaeon
ATACATACCGAATAAGATAAAAAACAAGGAATGGTTGGACTGATTTCTAGCATTTAAAAAGTTTTCTAACTTAGTAATTAGTATGTCAGATGTTCAGACTTATGTTGTAAATTGTCCAGACAAAGGACTTAAAAGAGCTATTAGTTATTTGGAGGAAAACTATCTTCTAAAAGACCGCAGATCTATAAACATAGACGAAAAAATACTTGGAACAATGCATCACAATTGCAATGTTGTAGACAGTTTAGAATTGTTAGATGGCATGAAGGTTTTCACTTCTCAATCACATCCTTTGATATTGAATGGAACGGGTACTTATCATCATTTCACATATGGATTTTGCAGGAAAATTGTAGACAGATTTGAAACCCCTTATACAATAATACATTTTGATCATCATTCTGATGGATCAAATGAGCCCTACACATTTAAAAGTGCTATAAACAGAGACATAACTTGTGGCAATTACTATAAACGTTTGATGGCAGATAGTGATTATGTCAAATCTGTCATTTGGATAAAAGATCCTGCTATAATGAGATCAGTCAATAGAAAAGGCAAGGTCATAGAACCAAGCAAAAAGGAGTATGAACTAACTATGCGTAACTATAATTATTTGATTCTTCAAGAAGAGATTAAAAAAGCAGTAGAAAGAACAATGTCTATTACACTATACAATACGCTGAAAAACATAGATACAGATAAAATTTACATAACAGTTGATTTGGATGTCTTGTCGCATGAACATGTGGATACAGATTGGGAAAACGGTAACATGCATCTTGACTTTCTCCTCAGATTTCTAGAAAGCTTGAAAGAAAATGGCAAAGATTTCATAGGAGCAGACATTTGTGGTTTGCCAAGAGGCGATAATTTTGATCTTAATAGTATGGCTACATTTTCTAAAGTATATTATACACTCTATTCTGCAATGAGTTAGTTGCATTAAAAATTATGATGTCTTCATCTTACATCTGACTTTACGACATCCTTTAACAAATCCTTTATGGGTATGGTTGAAGGCATCAGTCTTACAAGATAAGTTGCCACTTTCTTTGAATCCTCATTGCCAAATCTATTTTCAAAATATTTCGAAACGTTATCTATGTACAACTGGTCATCTTTAGAAAGGTCTTCATATTTGACAAAAAGATTAATCTTCTCAGCTCTAGGATACCAATAACAGTGGTTCAAAATATTTTCTGCGGCATATGTAAGAGGCCTCTTCAAATTTGCCAACCCATATAAAATTTCTTTATTATCCGGTTCATATTCGCTTTCTTTCAAATAATTTCTTAAGAACTTTTTATCCTCTTTCCACATTTTCTTAAAAATTTTGTTCGACATTTTAGGTCCAATGCCATATTTTAGGGCAAATGGAAGAGAAGAATATTCTGTATAAAACACACAGTTTCCGAATGTCTTGGCTGCCAGAAGAGCTATCGTAAAGTTAGGTATACCGAACATTATCATATTCATATTTCCATCTGACAACAAGTGCGACAAACCATCGGACCAGACATCTCCGGTACCGCCTCTCACTATCATATCTTTTGAAAAATCAGCTACCTGATAAAGGTCGCTCCTGTTCCAGTATATGTTAAACATAGGAGAAAGCATTGCATCTAATGCTATGAAAGGTTTTAAAAAAGGATACTTCCAATCGTCCATTCTTCTTGCAACACCTAAAAGAAATGCTGAATACAATATTCCTGTGACAGGTCCTCCCAAAAGAGTTATCACACTCATCAAATCTTGGTTTACATGTGCTCTGTTAAATTCATAATTGAAAACTTCTGTGCTTATTTGTCCACTATTATACTTGTCATATAAGGAATCGCTAATGTTCGCATCCACATCATTAAACACATATCCCATAGTTTCAGGAGTATATGACCTTGTTTTATCAATCATAATTTCAGGGTCAATCTTAAGCTGTGTTTGCAAAAGTCTTGCAGGATCACCTGTTTGAAAAGTTTCTCTTATATTTTGCAGCAATAAAGTATCCATTTTCTTGAAATGCATGTCAGATACGTAATCACTTTTATTCGCAATGTTAGCAAAAAAACTCCAAAGATAGTGTCCAAGTTCATGTATTTCTGTATTTAGGAGGATGCCTGTCATATAAATGCCGTAACTAAA
>DATDXT010000057.1:0-4026 GCA_035289185.1 archaeon
AATTACCGCACGCTAAGTATAAAAAGGTTATATCAAATTGAGCAATTTCTTTTTGGTAGAAACAATAGCTTTTTCTAATAGAAAATTGAAATCAAACGTCCCGATACTCTTTTATTTTTCTCTTCGCAGATTTTATGTACCTGCTTGTTTCCTGCTCTTTGATCGCAAATCTATCTGCCAGTTCTTCTTCTTGAGTAGAGTCATGACTGAATCTGGCCAGGACTGAAAGTGGAGAAAACAGTCTTAAAATGTTTGTCGATAATTTCAATGCAGAAGATTTGATTTTGATATGTGCCAACTCATGAAGAATTATAGCTTCGATCTCCTTCTTGTTTAGAATATCCAGCAACCCTACAGAAATGAAAATAGCAGATTTGAAACTTCTGAAAGAAAACGCAATAGGCTCTGCCTTATTCACTGCATATATCTTAGGCATCTTCAATTGGAGTTTCTTTGAATAATGTTTAACGAACTTCAAAATCTCTCTATTCTTTATCTCCATTTTCTTGCTTGAAACTATGTAAAATGTCGGGATGACTAAAAAGCCGCTGATTGTTGCCAATATCAATGTGGTAGGCAAACTTATGGCAGTCATTTCAAGTATGTTCGAATAGCATGCCAAGCAGAAAGTACCGCATGCTACATTAGTCGTGAAGAGCACAAACGGGAAAAACAATGCTGTGAGATGCGCATATATCAGAGATATCTTGACTTTTGTAGACAAATTGAATTTTTTCAACAAGAAAAGTGTGATGAGCATTGCAGATACCGAGATTGCGGTAAGAATAATTTTGTTCCCATCTAATGTAATCCCTACAAAGCAACCTAGCATTTAGTTTCCCTTCTTTTTCGCAAATCTTTCATTAAAGTAGTTCACTGCCACATTTCCGAAATTATCAATTAGCTTATTCACTGTATTCTCGATTACAGATGACTCAAAGTCGCCTCTAGATGTTCTTGTCGAATAAATGTAATGAGTTCCTCCCTTTCCAGATTCTACTTCCCTTTTTACCAGTTTCTTCTCATGCAATCTGTCAAGGATTACTGCCACACTTGTCAAGGCTACCTTCCTCTTTTGTCTCAATATATTATAGACTTCTCTGACTCGAGCGTCTTTTTTTGTCCACAAGATTTTCAGAATTTCAGCTTCAAGCGGTCCGAGCAACGACTCCAGCCCTTTCCTCTCGAGTCTTATCCTGTTAATAGTGACCATATGCTTTTAATGATAGTAGTAATTGTATAAATAGATTTACAACTGATGTAATACTAAATACCCTACCACATATGAACAAAACTAGTCTTGAATAGCAGACTTAAGTTTCGAAAGAACGTTTATATAGATAATATACCAAAATAAACGTAAGATTTACTCATATTGTAAAGCTTAAGGTGCAACAATGCCGAACAAAACTTCAAAGTCTAACGGAAACATTGTCAAGATTTTGCTCATAGTTGGATTTGCCGTTTTGGTCGGTTTTCAGGCACTAGTTTTGACAGGTGGATTCCAGTCATCTTCAAACGGATTTAAGATGAGTCTGCCCGACATATTATCTAGTTATTCAGGTGTTGCATCTTCGGGTAGTGTAGGCAAGTATTCCAAACTTTCTCTTAACGCAGATGGCTACAACCAACTTTTAGAATACGACAAAACTATAACTCTTTCGGATTCTGAAAAGAAGAATTATGCCGGTTTTGATATCCTTCTTCCATGTTGTGGTTTTCAGTTGACGACCGAAGATGAGAACAGTGATTGCAGGTGCGGGCATCACATTGCAATGGCAGGATTGATTAAGAAACTTATGAAAGACGGCCATACGCACGACCAGATACAAGAAGAATTAAACCAATGGAAACCTGTCTTTTATCCAGAATGTTTATCTCAAAAATCTTTATGTAATCTTTAATGGAGGTGAAAGAGAATGGAATTCAATGCAACCAACCTTTTGATAATAGCAATACTTGTACTTGTTTCTGTACAGACATTCCAACTAGTGAATATATTGTCAACAGTATCAAGTCTTTCAGTTGGCGGTGTCGCAGCTAGCGCAGCTGGGGCTTCTATAAGCGGTGGTATGGGTACAGGAGTAGGTGGGTGTTAGACTTTTATCTGCCCACTTTTAAGTTTTGTTAAAAGGAGAAAGAAAATTTGAGAGCAATGAAAAAGAAAATTGTGAAGAGCTCTAAGCTCACCAAAGTTCTTCTTGGAATTCTTTTAGTTATTGTTGCTTCAGAAGTAGTCCTGACCTTCTGGACAACTATCACAGTCTCAGACAAGTTGAGACCAGCAAGCTTGCAGGTCACTCTCCTCACAGATAGCACATGCACAGATTGCGGAAGTGCAGAAAGTCTTCTCCAGCAAATCAACGTGACTGGTGTGAAGATAACAAGTATTGATAGATTAGATTACGCTTCCACCAAAGCTAAGCAACTTATTAATCAGTATGGAGTTCAGACAGTTCCTTCTATTTTAGTTTTCGGTGAAACTAATAAAAGCAACAGCCTCTCATTGATGTGGGGGCAGCTCGATGGAATTATGAAAAACGGGGTGGTTTCCATCTCATCAGCCCCTCCTTTCAGAGATTTGCAATCTGGAGATGTGAAAGGTCGTGTCACTCTTACTATTTTGAACGATTCCACATGTCCTCAATGCTCAGGAATGGAATCTTTCGTAAATTCCCTTTTGTCAAACGGAATAAAAATCTCAAGCAGTAGAACAATCGATTACACATCTTCAGAAGGAAAAGATTTTATTTCCAAATACAACATTCAAAGGGTTCCTGCAATTGTCATCTCCCAGGAAGTTTTAGCTTACAAAAATATAGCTCAAGTGTGGAGCCAGTTGAACGCCACACTTAAAGACGGATTTTATGCATTGCACACACTCAACCCTCCTTACAAAGATTTGGCCACAAGTAAGGTTATCGGCCTTGTTTCTGTCATTTACCTGAAAGACGGTTCTTGTTCTACCTGCTATGACGTTTCCACTCACAGAAACATATTAGTTACAAACTTTGGAGTCGTCCCTGCAAACGAGACTACTATTGACATATTAACTGATCAAGGAAAGGCACTCATAACTAAATACAAAATAAATAACGTCCCTACTATTTTGATTTCTCCAGAGGCAGGTGCCTACGCAGGCCTCAAGCAGGTTTGGTTGCAAACCCAGAGTGGTTTGAGTGGAACCATAGGAAGCATCGAGAGTGACGGGTGGTATGTTTTCCGTGCAACAAGTCTCATGGGAACATACTTTGATCTCACAACCGGCAAAATTGTCGGTCCCTAGATATGAGAGCCAAAAAATCTTTCAACGAAAATGTCTATGATTTAATAAGTCAGATTCCTTCCGGCAATGTATCTACTTATTGTTTGATTGCCAAAATGCTCAGGACGAAAGCTTTTCGGGCAGTTGGTAATGCTTGCCATAACAATCCTTACGCTCCCGTTGTTCCCTGCCATCGCGTCGTAAAATCTGACGGGACTCTTGGAGGATTTTCTTCAGGAAGTGCCAAAAAGATAAAATTGCTGAAAAAAGAAGGAATCGAAGTTCGTGATAAAAGAATCGTCAATTTCGAAAAAGTTCTTCACAAGTTTTAGTAATAGCAATCAGTGATGTTCTTTTGGAGTTTTATATTCGGGCACTCTGTCGTAATTGTGAACGAAGAAATTCCAGATGGCGTATTTTCAATCAAAATTTCTTTTGTTGTGAATGAAGGAATGTGATCTGTTAGATATCTTACTTGGTAAGTTCTGTTTGGAAACACAAGATAACCTATGATCACGTTAAGATTGACCACATTCGTGTTCGTCATCTTCAATTTCAGACTATTTGATGAATAGCTACATGAATCTATCTTAAGATTAGCAAAATCGCACTGAGGGCTACAAGAACATTTTCTCCCAAAACTTTTCGGAAAGCTGAGATATGAGATGAGCAAGGTCAAAGAGATTAAAAACAAAAAGAACAAGTAATGTTTCTTCTCAAATCTCATAAAATAATTATTGTGTCCTGTTTATAAACCAAAA
>DATDXT010000058.1:0-18204 GCA_035289185.1 archaeon
CATGAAGAAAGTGAAGATTTTGTGGACCAGTGATGCTGTCAAGGATCCGGAATACTGGAAAGGGGTGATAGATGTTTCTAAAAACATAACCGTCCAAAGAGCAGTGAGGGCAGGAACTATAATGGGAAGGGATGAGGCGGAGATGCAGCATGTAGCGCAGCTGCTTTATCCAATGATGCAGACATGGGATCCTTTCTACTTTGGAGCAGATATTCTGCAGCTAGGAATGGACCAAAGGCATGCAACGATCTTATCAAGAGAAGTTGCGTCTAAATTGAAGAAGCCTGTTCCGGTCTGTGTTCACCATCATCTGTTGGCAGGACTTCAGGGACCAGGAAAAGGAAGGATGGGACAGGAGACGGCAACAATAGAAGACAAGATGAGCAAATCAAAACCGCAGACAGCAATATTCATACACGATTCTAAAACTGAGGTTGAGGAAAAGATTAACAATGCATTTTGTCCAGAGAAAGTTGTAGATGGAAATCCTATCTTGGAATTGTGGAAGTACATAATCTTCAGAAAGTTCAGTTCTAGGACAATAGAAAGATCTGAGAAATTCGGCGGTAATGTTGAGATTTTCGATTACAAGCAACTGGAAGATATGTTCAGGAACGGCAAGCTACATCCGCTTGATTTGAAGAAAGAGACAGCAAATGCAATCAATGACGTTCTTGTTCCGGTTAGAAAACATTTTGAAAAAGGAAAAGCAAAGACCTTGTATGAAATAGTAAGCAGAGCAAGAGTAACAAGGTAATCTATTTAGTCTTCTGTTTCTTTGCCAGTGTTTTGTTTATTGAATTCTGCCAATCTTCGTATTTTATCAGCTGTTTCAGTTCGTCTCTAGTCATCATCTTTCTATCTTCAACAAAATATCTCTGCGTGCCTTTGTCTCTTACTGCAGTCAAAACATCCTCGACGGTCTTCAGGCTAGCTCTCAATGTGGAAACAGGGAAAAGGACGAAGTTGTAGCCGAGTTTTGCAAATTCTTCTACAGTCAAGTAAGGAGTCTTACCATATTCAGTCATGTTTGCCAACAACGGAACGCTTACTCTTTTGGATACATATTCAAACTCGTCTTGCGTCATCAGTGCTTCTGGAAAAATGACATCAGCACCGGCCTCAGCATATGCATTGCATCTTTTCACAGCATCATCAATATCTGTCACACCTCTCGCATCCGTCCTTGCAATTATGATAAATTTGGGATCGTTTCTTGCTTTGACAGCAGACCTGATTTTTTTAACCATATCCTGCATCGAAATGACTTTTTTGTTGTCAAGATGTCCACATTTCTTAAAATCTTCCTGATCCTCAATCTGTATACCAGAAACACCAGCTTCCTCAAACAACCTGACAGTCTTGCCGGCATTGTCATATCCTGTATCCACATCGCATATCAAAGGGATAGACGTAATGCTTGTAATCTTTTTGGCTTCATGCAACATGTCATCCATGCTTATGATTCCTAGATCAGGCAGACCCATTCCCAAAGTAGTAGCGGCTCCGCCAAGATAAATAATTTTGAATCCAAGTTTTTCAGCAATCATCGCAGATGCTGCATTGTAAATGCCAGGTATAGCAATCGTCTTGTTGGATGCTACAATCTTCTTCAAGGCCTTATTTTTTTCGCTGACTGATGGAAGTTTGTATGGCACGTTCATCTCATCCACTCAGAAATATTTCTTATTTTTCAACAATGTGATAGATTCTTTTATCTTGCCAGCAGATTTTTTCAAATTGTCCATTTCTTCATCGGTAAGCTTCAATTCTATAACACTTTCCACACCATCATCGCCAATCTTGACAGGAACTCCAACGAAAACGTCTTTCAATCCATATTCTCCATCTAAATAGGCAGCACAAGGCAGCACCCTTTTCTTATCTTTCACTATAGATTCTATCATCTGCACCAAAGAAGCGGCTGGTGCATAGAATGCCGAGCTGTCTTTCATAAGTGAAATTATTTCTGCGCCGCCATTCCTTGTCCTTTCCACCATCTGGTCTATCTCGGATTTTGGTAGCATCTGTGTCAGTGGAACACCGTTTATATCCACGTGGTTTGGCAATGGAACCATGAAATCGCCATGACCTCCCAATACAAGTGCAGATACGTCATCGACCGATACGTTCAGTCTTTTACCAATAAAGTTTCTGAACCTGGCAGAATCAAGTATGCCTGCCATCCCAATCATTTTATTTTTCGGTAGTTTAGATATTTTGTATGCAAGATAAATCATCACATCTACAGGATTTGTGACAATTATGAAAATTGCTTTTGGAGAATATTTGACCAGCTGTTCCATAACGCCTTTGATCATATCAGCATTGATAAACAGAAGCTCATCACGCGACTGGCCTTCTTTTCTCTGAGCACCCATAGTTATGGCAACTACATCGGAATTCTTAGTCTGAGAAAAATCGCTAGTGCCGATTACATCAACATCCGATTCCTCTATAGACATCGATTCTGAAATATCCAATGCTATTCCTTTGGCCGTGCTTTCTGTCCTGTTCCAAATCACAATATTTCCCAGTTCTTTTATTGCAGCAAGATGTGCAGCTGTAGCGCCCACTCTTCCTGCACCAGCAATAGTTATCTTCTTTACCATTCTCATTCCCTTTTATCCATGGGCACGTATTCCAAACCAGAAGGACCAGAATAAAGAGCTTTCGGTCTGATTATTGGATTGTCTATAGTATTGCCGTCTTTTTGTACGGGAGTGATCTCTTCTATGTAATGTGCGCACCATCCTGTCACTCTGCTCAATGCAAATATCGGTGTGTAAATTCCAAGTGGTACGCCTAACATATGATATAGTCCGCCGCAAGGATAGTCCACATTTGCAGGTAGGTGTTTTCCTTTTTCCTCCATATCTTTGTTGAAAACATTTTCCACTTCATTAGCAAGTTCATAAAAGCTCATGTCTCCACGTTGTTCCGATAGCTGTTTAAACATTTCTTTCATGATTATCGCTCTTGGGTCTTGTATTTTATATTCTCTATGACCGAATCCTGGCAACTTTTCTTTCCTTTCAAGTTTGCCCCTTACATAATCTACAGCTCTTTCTTTGTTTCCTATCTCTAGCAACATCTTAGCTGCTTCCTCGTTAGCACCACCATGTCTAGGTCCCTTTAGCGCACCTACGCCAGCAGTTACAGAAGAATAAATGTCAGATCTGGCAGATGCTACAACCCTATCAGTGAAAGTGGAAGCGTTGAAATCATGATCCACATAGAGCATAAGAGATTTGTCGAATATTTTCACTTCAAGATCGATCAATTTCTTTTTTCCAAGCATATGCAGGAAATTCTCTGCGTGGGAATATTCCATCCTAGGTTTTATCGGTCTTTTACCCTGAGAATATCTGTAACTGTAAGCAACTATAGTTGGAAGTTTGGCTATAAGTGAAATAGCTTTTTCAAAATTTGACTCATAAGCATTGCCATACATTTTTGATTCTTCAGCACCAAGATATGATACAGCAGTCCTTAAAACATCCATTTGGTTCGCTTCGTGCCTTTTATTCAAGTGTTTAACCATCTTCTTAAGATTTCTTGATATCTGCCTGCGATTTTTCAGTTTATTTATGAAGTCTTCAAATTCCTGCTTTTTAGGAAGCACTTTATAGAGCACGATAAATGCAACCTCTTCATAATTCGAATTTTCAACAAGATCCTTTACATCAAACCCTCTTATAATCAGACTCAATCCAGCAGGATCCACATGCGAAACGCCAGTCTCTCCGGCCACCACCCCTTCTAATCCAGGACTGTAGGATAAGTTTTCATCTGCCATCTTTAAATTAGATTTACCTTTTGTTCGTTAAATAAATTAAACCATTTCAGCTATAGCATGTCCCAGTTCTTTAGTAGTAGAACTCCCACTTAAATCATATGTTCTTATCTTCCCTTCTCTCAAAACTTTTATGACAGCATTTTCTATGACTTCTGCAGCTTTCAATTCTCCTATATGTTCCAGCATCATCTTTGCAGCAAATATCGTAGCTATAGGATTCACTTTATTCTGTCCAGCATATTTTGGTGCTGAGCCATGCACAGGTTCGAACATACCATATTTGTCACCAATGTTTGCACCAGCGACTAATCCCAATCCACCTACAACTTGTGCACACAAATCAGAAAGTATGTCGCCAAAAAGATTCGTAGTGACCATGACATCGTATTCTTCAGGTTTCTTCACCAAGTTCGCAGCCGCAGCATCTATGTGTAAGTCGTCAATTTTTACATCAGAATAATTTTTAGCAATTTTCATAACAGCAGAATTGAATATTCCATCTGTTAGTCTCATTATGTTTGCCTTGTGTACATAGGTGAGATGTCTTCTTCTTTTTTCAGACAATCCAAATGCGAATTTCGCGATTCTCTCGCTAGCCTTTTTGGTTATGACTCTATAAGCAATAGCACCATCCTTAGTTTT
Organism: archaeon; assembly: GCA_035289185.1. Classification (GTDB taxonomy): domain Archaea; phylum Aenigmatarchaeota; class Aenigmatarchaeia; order CG10238-14; family SCSR01; genus DATDXT01. Next base: position 4,442 of record DATDXT010000058.1, read on the forward strand.
CTTTTCAATTCCAGAATACAATCCTTCTGTGTTTTCCCTGACAATCACAAGATCTATGTTCGGCTTCAGCGCTCCTGTGTGCGGTAGAGACTTGCAAGGTCTAACATTTGCATAAAGATCAAACAGTTTTCTTATCTGCAATGCTGCACTAGGTGGAGCTTTCGGGTCTTCCAATGTGGTCATCGGTCCTTTCAAGCAAGCCTTAGTCTTCTTCAACATCTCAATAGTCTTCTTAGGAACATTTGTACCGTATTTCTTGATGCAGTTTTCCCCAGCTTCACCAAAATGATAATTCAACTTGAAATCAAACTTCTTCTGTACAGCATCCAAGACTTTTATTGTGGCATCTACAACCTCCGGTCCTATGCCGTCTCCTGGAAGGATTGCTACATCATGAGTTCTCATAAAATAATTTTACTTTTGCCTAAATTAAAACAAAGATTATTCCAATCCAACCATTTTTCTCATGTCAAGTATCTTATCGAGTTCCTTCTCTTTGAACAATTTCATTTCAATACAAACCTGTCTTATGGTCTTGTCTTCAGCATAAGCTTTCTTGGCCACTTCTGACGCCTTAGAATATCCTATATACGGAACAAGTGCCGTGGACAATGAAAGATTCCTTTCCAGATTTTCTTTTATCCTTTTCTCATTAGCCTTTATTCCTTTGATGCATTTCTCAACCAAAGTGTTTACAGCATTCGTCAGGATTTCTGTAGAATAAATAAGATTGTTTGCAACAACAGGCATGAATACATTTAATTCCAGCTGTCCGGCTTGTGCAGCTTCTGTAACTGCTGCATCATTTCCAATTATCTGGAAACATACCATGTTCACCATTTCAGGCATGCTAGGATTTATTTTCCCAGGCATGGCAGAAGATCCTGGCTGTACTGCTGGAAGAATTATTTCTCCAAATCCTGTTCTTGGTCCAGACGTAAGAAGTCTCAGATCACTGCATATCTTGCTTATTGCGACTGCCACAGCCTTTATTGCTGCACTTATCTCATCTTCTACATTCTGATTCTGGTTTGCATTGTAAAAATTTTTAGACTTTCCCCAATTCACTCCAGTAAACCTTCTCAATTCATCCAATACAGCTTCCACATATTCCGGTCCAGCGTTTAAACTACTTCCCACAGCCGTGCCTCCGATTCCAAGTTCCAAAAGGGCTTCATTAACCGAATTGACTCTCTTGATTGAATGTCCTATAGCAGAACCATATGCGCCAAACTCAAATCCCAATGTAACTGGGGCAGCTTCTTGCAAATGCGTCCTTCCTATCTTGATTATATTCTTGAATTCCTCTGCCTTGTCTTGGAATGCTTTTTGCAGGTTGTTCAATGCAGGCATCAATTCCTTGTCGATTGCCAAGTAAGTTGCTATGTGAGTGGTAGTGTGAAAAGTATCATTTGTAGATTGTGACATGTTAACATGGTCGTTAGGATGAACAATTTTGTAATCGCCCTTCTTACCACCAAGAATCTCTATCGCTCTGTTCGCCAATACTTCATTGACGTTCATGTTTACGCTAGTTCCTGCTCCAGCCTGGAAAATATCCACTACAAACTGATCCATCAACTTTCCAGACAATAATTCATCACATGCTTTTACAATAGCGTTTCCAATCTTCTTATCAAGCTTGCCTATCTTCATGTTTGCAAGTGCAGCAGATCTTTTTACTACAACATAAGCCTTTATGAATCTCTCAGGCATCCTCCTACCGGAAATCTGGAAATTTTCCTTCGCTCTCTGTGTCCAGGAGCCATAATAAGCATCTTTAGGAACTTTTACCTCGCCAAGCGGGTCTTTCTCTATTCTGTAATCCATAAATGTAATTTTGACTTACTATATATTATAGAATGTGCTCCATATGGTAGAACCCATCCCCTATCCACTATACTTTTTGATAATACCCATAGGACTGAGACTGACTTGTTATTATTTCCGTGGTTGGGCTGAGGAAAGTGTTCTTAGAAGGAGTTTTAAAAAGTTATTCAACTGGCAAATCATTTCTCCTAATTTCATCAACAATATCCTTTTGAAGAACTTCAACGTGGACATGATACACAGATATTTTCTTATATTGTCTGTGCCACTGATAGTAGTCCATCTCTCTATCTCGCTTTATCACACATTGATAGTCCCTTCTGCATGGGTGCAACTGGATTCCTTGACACATCTATCAACAGTTTATAAATCTCTCGTACAGCCTAACATCTGGTTACCACATCTAGCCACTTTCAACATATTCGAATGGATAGATTCCATCTTCCTAACACTTTATGTAGCATCATGCCATGTGACAAGATATTTCTGCGGAAGCGGCGAGAAATGCACATGTAAAAAGCAAAGATTGCTGGGAAAGCAGACAGTCTTGAACAATTATCATGGCTCTATTTTTTGGATAAGCCTGTTCACACTTTTAGCACACACAATTGTTGTGCAACTGATAAACATGGGAGTTCTGGCTTTATGATACACTACAGGACTTACGAGCTTGACGGTATTGTTATCGGAGGCGGAGGTGCTGGATTGAAAGCAGCAATCGAAACTCATGAAAAAGGTTCCAAGGTGGCAGTCGTGATGAAATGTCTGCTCGGCAAAGCTCACACAGTAATGGCTGAAGGAGGCATGGCAGCATCAATGAACAGTTCAGACAATCCGAAGAAACATTTTATAGACACGATAATGGGCGGCTACGGTATGAATGATTGGGAAAGCGTGTGGAGGATGGTCAACAAAGCAAGAGATATAATTTTGTATCTTGAATCCAAAGGTGCGATTTTTGACAGGAATGATTCAGGTTCAATCGAGCCGAGAGCTTTCGGAGGACATGGTGAAAGGAGGACATGCCATGTAAGCGATAGGACAGGACATGCTATAATACATACTTTGCAGAACGAACTGCTGAGGGAAAACATACAATTCTTCGAAAAGACTATTGTTACATCACTGATTGTAAAAGGCGGGAAGATTGTCGGTGCGACTGCAATAGACATAAGGAGTGGAGAATTCATCCTGTTCAAGACAAAGTTCGTCATTTTAGCAACAGGAGGATGCGGAGACATTTACAAATACACCACCAATTCAAAAGATTTGACAGGCGATGGAGTACATCTTGCATTTGAAGCAGGAGCAGAGCTGATGGACATGGAAATGATACAGTTCCATCCTACATGCATGCTTGAGCCGGAGGAGAAGAGAGGAATACTTGTAACAGAGGCTTGTAGAGGTGAAGGAGGAATTCTGATAAACGGCAGAGGAGAAAGGTTCATGAAGTCTGCGACCAATCCAGACGGAACAGCGAAGTATCCTGGGAAGTTGGGACATCCAGAATTAGAAACAAGAGATGTTGTCGCAAGAGCAATTGAAGAAGAATATGCTAAAAATCTCGGTCCAGTAAAACTTATCATCTGCAGGAAAACGTGGAACGATGAAAAAAGGAAGATGAGAATTAAAAAAGAATATAGGAAACTTGTAAATCCGAAAGAACTGCTCGACGAGAAAGGCGTGAAGGAAAGATTGTCTACCACATATGAACAGTTCAAGAAGTTTGTAGGGATAGATGTGACCAAGGAAGGAATGGTCATCAGACCAGCGCAGCACTACATGATGGGCGGTGTAAGAACAGACGGTAAGACATGCATGAGCAGAGTGAAAGGATTGTTTGCTGCAGGCGAGGTCGCGACAGGAGTCCATGGAGCGAACAGATTGGGCGGAAATTCTTTGACAGACATACAGGTCGAAGGAGTGATTGCAGGTCAGGAAGCAGCCAAATATGCCAAGTCTGCAAAGCATTTGCCTGTGAATGAAAATGAAATGCAAAGAAACTTTTCTAATTTTTTAAAGCTGTTTGGAAAAGCTGGAATCAAACAGTCTGAAGTAAGAAAGGAACTGCATGAGCTTATGTGGAAGTATGCTGGCATCAAGAGAGACAAGAAAGGATTAGAAACAGGATTGAAAGAATTACAGAAGCTGAAAGCAAAAGGCAAGAAGATAAAAGTGGAAGGTGGATTAAGAGGAAATGTCGCATGGCAGGAAGCAATCGAGACAATAGGTATGTTGAATGTCGGCGAAGCGATACTTAGAAGTGCACTCATGAGACAAGAGAGCAGAGGTTCGCATTACAGATTGGACTATCCCAAGATGGATAAAAGTTGGCTGGTCAACGTCATTTCCAAAAAAGTCGGTAGCAAGACTGTCATTACTAAGATAAAAATAAACAGGATGCCCAGAAACTTACTTTTGCTTTTTCCGAAGAAATGGTTGGATGAGGTGTATGGCAAGTGAAAGAAGATGTAATTTTGAAGATTGATAGATTCGATAAAGAAAAGGGAAGATGGACACAGAAATACAATGTTCCTAGGCACAAAGGTTTGACAGTTTTGGATGCACTGATCTACATACATGAAAATCTTGACGAGACTTTGACAATGGATTACAATTGCAGAGCTGGAAGATGCGGAACATGCGGTGTGATGAGGGATGGAAAGCCAGCATTAGCATGTGAGACGTTGATAAAAGAGCATCATGACGAGGTTTCCGTCAGCCCTAAATCTCACCATGAAACAATAAAGGATCTTATGTGTTTTGATCCTGATGCATGGGAAGTAAGGAAAAAGATTTTGGAAGAAGCACCGTTCACTCAAAAGGAAAAAGGACTCGTAAAGATACTTCCCCACCAATTAGAAAGGTTCCATAAGCTGGATGTATGTATAGAATGCGGGCTGTGTCAATCAGCCTGTCCTAACCTGAAACAAAAAGGCTGGGTAGGACCGATGCACGGAGTCTATATTGCAAAACTTGATGCTCATCCAAACGATGCGGTCGATAGAGCAGAACTTATGCACAAGGTTGGTGTGGCAGGATGCAATACTAATTTTGCATGCCAGAGAAATTGCCCTAAAAACATACCGATAACAAGAGACGCATTGATTCCGGAGAAGGAGAAATGGAACAGCAAGAACAACACATTTGCAAGGATAGCAAGAAGGATGAAAAGAAAGAATTAGTTTAATTTAAAAAACAAACAATTAATTAGGATATGGCCAAGAAACAGACGGTTGCTTCCAAGAAGGCATTTGATTTTTTGAAGTTGAAAGAATTACCTCCAAAGCCTAGACATACAGGTCTGGTAGAATTCAGAGGACCTTACTATTCATCTGTCAGTCACACTTACTTGGAAAATCTTTTGGATGATTGGAGTGATTATGTTGATGTTTTAAAGTTTGCTGGAGGTTCTATGAGATTGCTCACACCAGCCAATGTAAAGAAGTTCATCAAGATTGCACATGATCATCATGTTCGTGTAGACACGGGAGGTTTCATAGAGAGAATAATCATAGAAGGGCCGGATGCTGTAGACAAATATCTGGAAGAATGCAAATCTTTGGGTTTTGACATAGTTGAAGTCTCAAGCGGTTTCGCACCTATTCCTGTGGAAGATCAGATAGCAATTGTAAAACAGATTAGCAAGCTTGGCATGCAGCCTAAGCCAGAGATTTCATTGATTTCCGGGGCAGGTGGAGGAACTGAGACATATGGGTATGACGAAAAGATAACTGATAAAGGATTGGACAACATGATAAATGAAGCGTCCGCACATCTGAAAGCAGGTGCACACATGCTGATGATAGAGTCAGAAGGAATAACAGAACTGCCCGGCGAGCCCGGTCCAGAAAAATGGAGAATAGATGTGATAAAGAAACTTGTGAAGACTTTTGGATTCGAGAGATTGATGTTCGAAGCAGCAGAACCTCAGGTGTTCAAGTGGTATCTGAAGAATGTAAGCCATGATGCAAATCTTTTCATAGACCATTCGCAGATTGTAGAATTCACTGCATGGAAGCTTGGACTATGGGGAGACAAGGATCTTTGGAAGGACAAGAAAGCAGTATATCGCAAGTAATTATTTCACAAGTAAAGATGAGAATATTTTGGCTACATGGTCAACTTTTTCTAACTTCCACAACGCTTCTAACGCTTTTTTCTGATGATTGATTGCCAAGAACTTTTTCGTCAGGTTATTGAACTTCATTTCCAATTCCTTTTCACTCATTGGATTCTTTGGATGACCTCTTGGATTATTAACCTGTTTTGACAGAACATTTCCGGATTTTAAAACGACTGTTACCCTATTCGCTATGCTGTTCGGATACATCGCTGACAATGTTTTGTCTTCCTTTACTTTTATTCTCTTCATGAATTCAATTATTTTCGGATCAGTGAATTTCTTCTCACTGTAAGTATTGTTGTTTATGTCACCTTCCAACAAAGCTCTACCAACTATGTAGGGCAAACTGTGATCTGCAGTCTCTCTTGTAGTTGGATTCCATTTTGCAGGATCATTGCCGAGTATTGTAAAACCTGCTTCATGGCTGTCTATATGAACAGATTCTATGTCTTCAATGTTTTCTATCCTTTTCCTTATGTCTAGAGCACACCATATTGCACTCTGAGAATGGTATTCTGCAGGAAAATATTTTATGTAAGTGTCTATTATCTTGAAATGTTCATTCCTTCCACCCAATGCTTCGGTATTCAGTTCAAAATGTCCTGAGACTTGCTTCCAGAACCCCATATCGCCCTCGAAGATAGGCGACGGTCCTGTCATGCCATTCCTTGCGAGCAAAGCCGAGAACACAGCATTACGTGCAGCATTTGCAAATGAGCATCCTTTCCACATTGAAAGCTTTCCTGATCTGACTTGTCTCATAGTTATGTGCGAATTGAGAGAGATGTTGACAGCTTCAGTCATTTCCTCTACAGACAACCCCATTAATTTACAAGCAGCCAAAGCCGCAGAAACAGAACCATAACAAACATGATCCCAGCCCCTGTGTCTTATGTCGGCAGCATCGCAAAGCCTGCATTGTATTTCGTATGCAAGAGCGACAGCAGTTATCAGATCTTTACCATTGGATTTCTTTGCATCCGCTACTGACAAGCAGGCTCCTATATTATCACTTGGATGTGCAGGCTCCTTGGACAAGTAAGTGTCATTATAATCGAAATATCGTATCATTATGCTGTTGACGAAAGATGCTATGTCAGGAGAAGTCTTTATCTTTGTGCCAAGTACAGAAGACGATTCTGTTGATTCGACATTCTCTGCCAGTTTCCTTGCAATCTTAACAGGCTCTTCATTGAAAGCACCGATTGCACACCCCAAACCATCGATAATCCTTTTTTTAGTCTCTCTGACAACATTGTCCGGCAGATCCTTGTACTTTATAGAATCGACATACTCGGCCAGTTCTTCTGCAAGCACCATCAATTTTTATTTAACCTTTCCTAGTCTTTAAACTTTTATGGCATGGCTGGAAAAAAGCTCTGAAGGAGAAAGTGCATTTGGCAAAGGTCCGGATGAAAGGACAGTGGAAGAGCTAATCAAGACATCACTGATTGTTGTAGATAAACATGCAGGCCCCACAAGCCACCAGATATCACAATGGATGAGAGAGATATTCAATGTCAACAAGACAGCACATTCTGGAACACTTGATCCTATGGTGACTGGTGTTTTGCCTGTTGCACTTGGAAACTCTGTTAAGATGATGCCTGTTTTTACAGGACTAGTCAAGGAGTATGTAGGAGTGATGCATGTGCATAGGGAAATAGAAGAGGACAAACTGAAGGAAGCGATTAAAAAATTCATCGGCAAGATAATACAAACCCCTCCAGTCAAGTCTGCAGTCGCAAGAAGACCGAGAGAAAGAGAGATTTATTCTTTTGATATTTTGGAGATGGACGGCAAGGACGTCTTGTTCAGAGTCAAATGCCAAGCAGGCACTTACATAAGGAAGCTGGTAAGTGATTTGGGGTTCAGTCTAGAGTTCGGTGCACACATGACTGAACTTAGAAGGACGCTTGCTGGGAATTTCAAAGAAGAACAATCACACAGTCTGCTGGAGATTAAGGATGCTTATGAATTTTTAAAGGATGGCAATGAAAGCTACCTGAGGAAAATGTTGATTCCGATTGAAAATGCAGTTGATCATGTCAAAAAAGTACATGTGAAGGACACAGCCATACCGACCATCCTAAACGGTTCTCCACTTTATGTAAATGGACTAGTTAAAGTGCAGGATGAAATAGTAGAAGGCGAGAATGTGTGTATAATGTCATCGAAGAATGAACTAATAGCTTTAGGGATAGCTCAAATGACGAGCAAGGGCATGTATGATAAGAAGAAGGGGATAGCTGTTAGGACAGACAGGGTAATAATTGACAGGTCAAATCCTATGCCTTTATAAAGATTGTTTTCCCTCCTTATTTTAGGGAAATGATGTTAGCAGTCAAAACAGCCATGAGAATGTACTGTGACAGTCCTAAATGTGGCACGGAAATCACCACACCAACAGTTATTTTGTGGGAAGATGGCCAAAAAGTCTACCATGTAGACGGCTGTTCAACCATAGCTGCCAATTACGAGATAATTGGTTCTCAAAGGAGCCTTAATAGCATCTTTAGAGAAGTTCCTAGAGAAGACGCTTTGAAGAATTTACAGCTTTATGAAAAGAATCATTAACCTTTGGCTTCCTTCTTTAGTAATTGGGCTTTATCAGTCTTTTCCCATGTAAAGTCTGGGTCTTCTCTGCCGAAATGACCATAACAAGCAGTCTTCTTGAAGATGGGTCTCCTTAACCTCAAGTCTCTGATTATAGCCCCTGGTCTCATGTCAAAATGCTTGTTTATCAATTCGATTAATTTTTCATCTGAAACCTTGCCTGTGCCAAACGTATTCATATTTACAGAAACAGGATGAGCTACACCAATCGCATAAGCAATCTGCACCTCGCATTTATCAGCCAATCCAGCAGCGACTATGTTCTTCGCTATGTATCTTGCCATGTAGCTTGCCGAACGGTCGACCTTGGTAGGATCTTTTCCACTGAAACATCCTCCACCAGACTTGCCCACTCCACCATAACCATCAACAACAGTCTTCCTTCCAGTCAATCCGCTGTCAGCCAAAGTTCCGCCTATTACAAACCTTCCTGTACCATTTACAATAAACTTTGTATCCTTGTCCAGCAATGCCTTAGGAACAACCTCTTTTATCGCCTTTTCTATTATGTCCTTTCTTACTGTCTCTCCTGTAACACTATCGCCATGTTGGGCTGCTATTACAACTGTATCCACCCTTTTTGGCCTGTCATCAACATATTCTATTGTCACCTGAGATTTACCATCAGGTCTCAAATAAGGAATTATCTTCTTCTTCCTGCATTCAGCCAGTTTCATAACCAGTTTGTGTGCCAGTGTTATAGACAGAGGCATGAGTTCAGGAGTTTCATTGCATGCGTATCCGAATACAAGACCTTGATCCCCCGCTCCTATGTCCAATCCTTTGCTTTCATCAACACCTTGCGCTATGTCTGGCGACTGTTCTTCTATTGATGTTAGAACACCACACGTTTCCCAATCCAACCCATCCTTTGCATTGTCCAATCCTATATCTTTCAAAACCTTTCTGATTATCTGCTGTATGTTAACATACGCACTTGTAGTTATCTGGCCTGTGACCAAGACTATTCCTTGCATTATCAACGTCTCGCAATCTACATGAGCATCAGGATCTTTCTCTATGATTGCATCTAGTATAGCATCTGATATCTGGTCAGCCACTTTGTCCGGATGTCCTTCTGCAACGCTTTCCGATGTGAATAAATATCTGTTTGTCATCAGAAAAATATTGTACAAGACCGCTTATAAACTTTGGTGAAATGAATATTCTTCTAAGAATAAAATAGCACGTTTCGCCTTTAAACCAAAACGGAACACTTTAAGTTATATGTATAACAAAAAAGTAAATAAATGAACTATTTTTACGGTTATAAACCTTATTTTTACTATAGAAACAATTAAATGTAATTTTACTCCTTCTATAAACAGTTAAAGGTATGTTTAATCGCTTTGTTAACAGTAAAACAATTGTTTCACTTAACCTATATGTAGTGTCCAAATCAATTATCTATTATGAAAACCCCGAGCTCTGGTATCTATAGATTTCGATCTTTAGGTATCATTGCATTTAAAATTAAAAAGGTGTAGGTAAAAATGAATTTCAAAGAGTTAATCGCAGGATTGCTCAGCGTGCTGGTAACAAGTTCAACGTTCGCGTTCGCCGCAATGGCAGCAACGACATTGGATCAATTCCCAGGATTCTTAGCAACTGGCGGTAAGCTCGATGCCTACGTAGTATTGGGATCTGGTGGAACAGATCCCGCAGGATTAGCTAGTGACTTAGCTGGTGCAGTTGACGTTGCTCTCAGATTAGCTGAGGTGCAATATGCAAAGACAACTGCTGCTGGTGGAGTGACAGGTAGCTATACAGGCGTTCAGAAGCAAATTGCTCTGCTTCAAGGTGACGTAGCCGTTGTACAATCAACAGACGGTCTCACATCGCCTTTGAAGAATTTCCATTTCTCTGGACTGTCGACAGGTACAGTGAGTTTTAAAGGAACATCCTATGCTTATCATGAGCAAGTAGAGCTTAATTCAAACTCTGCTAACTTAGGATTATCCCACGGTTTCGCTGATTCCTATGTCAACGGTACAGAGACATTGAGAGCTGCTGCTGATTCCGTAATTTACAAGTTCGTGTTTGACGAGAACATTACAGGTCTAGGATCATATACTGCTCCAGACTACAGCAATACCTTGAAGGTAAAGTTGGCTGGAAGTGATATAGTAATCGTCGGTGTAAATGCAAGCACCACTGGTTTCAAAGCCTTGGCTGGTAATGTAGGTACTGCTGACAGTACAACACCTGTGTCCTATGGTGGATACAGTGTCTATGCTGTTGACGGTGCTTCAACCTGGGTAAAGCTCCAAATAAAGGACGCTTCAGGCAATCTTGTCTCCACAGACATAGTAAACGTTAACGACGTCAAAACGTACACCTTTGGTACAACAACATTCAGAGTAAAGCCTCTCAGTGTATTTGCATCAACAATTACCAATACAGTATCTGCTACTTTAGCAGTAGGTCCTGATGTTGATAAGGCATATACGAATGCATTTACATTGGACAGTAAATATGCTCACCCAGCCGCTGCTGACTGGTATGTATACGGTAGCTTTGCTGTAAGCGGTCAAATAACAAGGAATGATTTCATAGCAGTTCAGTATCACCCTTCCGCAACACAGTATTTGAAAGCCGGTGACATATTGAAAGGGCCAAATGATGCCTTTGAGTTGTCATACCAAGGTTACAACATAGCTAGCTGGGTAACTTACACAATAACGAAGATAACAGGCCAAGCAGCCTATAAATCATCTGACACAGCTGTATCTTACAGCAATTTAGCTGGTTTCAAGATTGCAGCAGATGTAAAAGGTTCTGTAAAGCCAATGAACATATCTTCGCCAGATAGTTACGATGCCGGTTACATCCTATTCAACTATACAAGTGATGGTGTAGGTGCAGGTATTGCCCAAGGTTACTGGGACAATGTTAATAGCAGAATCCTAGTGGACTCATGGGACTACTTGAACATTACAGGCGGTAATACTACTGCCAAATTATTAGAATTCCAGCTATCGTATGGTGGAAGTGGTGGTGTAAGCAAGAATCTTAACTTCAACCTAGTCAACAATGCAAACATCCTAGTGAACGGTGTCAACCTGACACATTCCGATAATACCAAGACAATATCATGGCAATTCAAAAATGATACGTCTGCCTTAGGAGGCAGTAGCGGTGATCCAGTTACATTCAAATTGGGTGCCACTAAATCAACTGCTGAAGCAGGTGATGTACTCCTTGGTTACGGTACTGCCGATTTGGGTATAGGTGACAAGACACAAGATGTGTTGACAGATACAGCTGTAATACTAGTGAATCCAAATTCAAATGCTGCAGCCGAACAGGTTATAATCAAAGTACCTGCTGATGTATTGAAGGCTAACGTAGTCTTCGGTAAGGTAGGTGCTTCTGCCGTAGCAACGGGTGGAACAATCTATACTTACGCAGGTCCAATAGTAAGCCCTGTAGCCATGTTAGACAAAGATCTAACAACAGCTAGCAAGGCAGCTAAGGACTTAGTAGTAATAGGCGGTCCATGTGTCAACTCTGTAGCAGCCGATGTATTGGGTCTTACGTATCCAACATGTGGAGCAGCTTCCACAGTTACCAAAGACACGGCCATGATAAAGGTTGTGGATGACAAGTTTGCCACAGGCAAGCAAGTCCTTTGGATAGCAGGATGGAATGCAGCAGACACAAGATTGGCAGCATCAGTATTGCAGAACTACGACCAAGCTTCCGTTTCAGGCAAGCTTGTAGGCAAGAGCTCCGTTACAGTTAGCGGAACATCATTAGCGACAGCAACAATAGCTTAAAAAAAACAACTTTAAAAGGTAAGCCTAACGGCTTACTTTTTTCTTTCTTTTAAAATCCCAGAAAAATCTATAGGAATCATTTAACTTATTAACAATACAGGATTTATTGGAGCAGAAGGAAAATCCTTGTTAAATCTTTTGAAATCTATTCCAGCTTTCAGGTAACGAGCTGTATTTATCAAATCCTGTCTTGCATTATATGGGCCATTGGTCGCACCTGGCGATGGAGCCATGTTGAAAGTTATCCCGTCTTCTATCACTACTTTGACTTCGCCAAGCACAGGCTTTCTCTCAGGTTTGCTTATTATCTGTGGTCTGATTCCCCAATTCTTAGAATATTTTAAGTTATCATATTTCAAAGATGGTACTATATTTCTCGCTACTTTCAAAAAGCTATACTTGCCAATTATAGGTAAACTATAAACCAAATTGCTGGCTATTATTTTTCTCATCTCACCACCCATTCCTTCATCAACATATCTCCCATCATCATTTTTTACCATTTTTTTGTCTGTGAATGTCCCAATTATCGCTTTGATTGTATCTAAATCTATATCCAACCCTCTGATATATTCAAGACTACTGCCTCTGTTGTTCTTTTCTGGAGAAAGCATAGGATTTACAGTCGGTCCTATTACCCAGCTACCATCAAACCTTTTATCCACATGAGGTTTTGCAAAAGGAATACCCTTTTTCTGAACTCCATATGTCTTATCTAATGCATCATCATCCTTTTTAACGTCGAAAAAATCTACAATATTGTAAAAATGACCGCCGAGAAGAGCCATAAACTTATCCTTTCCATATCCCATCTGATGACATAATTGTAAGCTTCTTGTACCAGCACAGACATCAACATATCTAGCAGTAAATTCTCCTCTATCTGTTATAACGCGAAAGTTACCATTTTCTCTATATATGTGTTTAACTGTGTGGTGTGGTTTGAATTCACCTCCATATTCTTCACCTTCTCTTACTAAAACTTCTGAAAAGAGTCCAAAATCGGCAGCATGACCATTTTCATCGTAAAGTGCTAAAACCTTTTCATCAGGATCTCTGCCTTCCATCAAATACGGCCTAACAGTTTTCAGTTCTTTACCAGTCATTTTTTTAAATCCAGGATACATAGGATACGTCCATTCATATCGTCTATCCAATTCCAAAATTTCATTTTTACCTACACCCAATACCATGACTTTTGACCTGTGTAAAATTTCACCTGCCAAATCTTCCGGCAACTGCGAAACTTTAGATAAAATCATTCCAGATGCAATTTTAGCTTCCTTAGTCTTTTCTACACTGTAATTTGTTGTTTCGTTGCCAATATGCACAGTTTGACTGTTTGAATTACGGAAAGAATTCCCCAGTCCAGGACCATAATTATTTTCCAACAGTACAACTTCAAGATCAGT
>DATDXT010000059.1:0-5088 GCA_035289185.1 archaeon
ATCTTTTCTTCCATCAGGAACCTATTACACACGAGTATCCTATGTGCTGGAGATGCGATTCGCCGCTTTTGCAGATTGCTGTACCTCAATGGTTTTTCAAGGTGACTGCAATAAGAGACAAACTGATAGAAGAAAATAAAAAAATAAACTGGATTCCTAAATGGGCTGGACAGAGGTTCAACAATTGGCTGGAGACTTTAAGTGACTGGCCGATTTCGAGACAAAGATATTGGGGAATACCACTGCCGATTTGGACATGCGAGAATTGCGACAACATAAAAGTTATAGGTTCAAGGAAGGAATTGCCTACCATACCTGAGGATTTCCACAAGCCTTACATAGACGAGATAACACTGAAATGCGACAAATGCAAGTCAGTGATGAGAAGAGTGCCGGATGTGCTTGATGTCTGGTTTGATTCAGGTGTTGCACCATGGGCATCGTTGAGCTATCCTAAGAATGAAAAGCTGTTCAAGAAAATGTGGCCTGCTGATTTTTGCTTGGAAGGACCAGATCAGATAAGAGGATGGTGGAACTCGATGATGATAACAGGCATGATGACTTTTGGCAGAAGGCCTTTCAATAATGTACTCTTCCACGGATTCGGACTGGATGCACATGGCATTAAGATGAGCAAAAGCAAGGGTAATGCAGTAGCGCCAGAAGAGCTCATAGAAAAATACGGCAGGGATGTTACTAGATTCTATTTCCTCTCAAACATACCATGGGATGATTACTACTTCAAACATGAGGACATGGCAGAGATAGTTAAATCATTCACGATAGTAAGGAATACTTTCGTTTTTGTCAAGACTTATGTTACAAGTGTGGAGAAATCGTCCAGATTGAAAGACGAAGACAAATGGATACTTTCTAGACTGAACACATTGATTAAAACCTCAACTGACAATCTTAAGAGTTTCATTTCTCACAAAACAGCACAGGACATTATGAGATTCATCTTGAACGATTTTTCGAGATGGTACATAAAACTAGTTCGTGACAGGACATGGCCTACTTACAAAGGCGGCGATAAGAAATCCGCTTTCTACACACTTTATACTGTAGCTGAGAATCTGACAAAGATGCTCGCACCTTACACGCCGTTTATGGCAGAGGAATTCTATCAAGATGTGATTAAAAAACTTAAGGGGGGTTCGGAATCTGTGCATCTGTCATCTTGGCCGACATCTAACAAAAAAATGATAAATTCTAAACTTGAAGAGCAGATGGAAATTGTTAAGAAATTGTTCGAATCCTGTTCCTTCGCCAGACAGAAAGCTAACATGAAACTGAGATGGCCTATAAAAGAAGTCGTTGTTTTGACTGATGACAAGAAAGTAAAAGTGGCTGCAGAAAATCTGGAAGAGATAATCTTGAGTACATGCAACTCCAAGAATCTGAGATTTGTGAAAGAAATGCCAGAAGGTTACACAGAAGTGAAGTTCGAATATGGAATTGTTGCTGTTCCGAGCAAGATGGATGAGGAACTTGTCAATGAAGCAATGTTGAGGGAACTGTCGAGGTTCGTGCAGGACATGAGGAAGAAGAACGGTCTTCAGGTAAATGACAAGATAGAACTTTTCGTAGAATCTGACAGGGATACCAATAAGTTCCTTATGAAGTTCAAGAAAGATATAAGGGACAATGTTGGAGCTTCAAATGTCTTCATAGGAAAGCCTGGTGGCACTTTGAAAGACAAGTTCAGCTTCGAGAATAGGGTTTTAAATGTAGGGTTTTCTAAATTATAGTTAGAATACAATGGTTTCGGCAAAAAACATCTTGAAGGAAGCATTCAGGTTCAAGCAAAGATATCCTATGTCCATAGTTTTCATGTTGGTAATTTCTATATTGTTTTCGCTTAACAGCGTGCTTGCGATTATGTTGTCATCTCCTATTGCAATAGCATTGGTAACTCTTGTAGTCTCTGTTTTCCTCTCGCTGATAGAACTTGGAGGATATCCTATCATAGTACATGATGGTGTGAAAACTAAAAAAGTTAACCTTCATCATGCATTTAAAATGTCATTGAACAAAATAGTCAGACTTTTTGTCGTCACAGTACTTGTAGCTGTCGTGACATTGTCGCCTATACTTGTTGCTGGCATGTTATTGTTCTTATTTTTCTCGCCTGCTGAATTGCTCACAGGAACAGCAGCACTGAGCACAAACTCGCTTATGGTTCTAGTGCCTGTATTCATCTTGGCTGTTGCTGCATTCGCATATCTGGCTGTCAAATTTTGGATGATATATCCTGTTGTCATGCTTGAAAACAAGCCTGCGGTAAAGAGCATGAAAGAAAGCTGGAACATCAGCAATGGAAAGTTCTGGCCATTATTCTCCACTCTTTTACTGA
Organism: archaeon; assembly: GCA_035289185.1. GTDB lineage: Archaea > Aenigmatarchaeota > Aenigmatarchaeia > CG10238-14 > SCSR01 > DATDXT01. Next base: position 2,357 of record DATDXT010000059.1, read on the forward strand.
CATTAGTCCTTATAGTGATTCCCGGCATAGTGATAAGTTATGCTATCACATTCACTTACAATGCAGGAATATTCTTGCTGTGGAACATAATCTACACCACCTATGCAGGAGTCTTGTACGGTGTTGTTAATACTATCACGTATCTTCATTTGAAGAAGAAATAAACTCTATTTCCACGATATGTACAAGTTTACTTTCCTTATTATAGGATTTGGCATGCCATTTATTGCAGCAAAATGTGAAAAATATTTGTCTATAACATCTTCTGTTTTATCTTTACACATGTAGTCGTTGACATAAACGTATATTTCAACATTCAGACCATTTATGATTTCAACATTCTGCTCTACGACCATTATAGGACGTCTTCTGTGTCTCTTTAAAAAATATTTCCTGTATTCTGTCACTTCTTCTATGAATAAGGTTGGTGGTTCTATATAGAATGGTATGTCTCTTTCATCTTTGTAAAAGAACATCGGATCTTTTCTGTTATGAAATTTCATCGCTTTCAAATTGTTTTCGTATAATGGAGATATCTCTCTGGCAATCTGGACTATCATGTTTTCTGGTATAGCTACCATTAATTGAAAGATGGAAGTAAAAGGACTTAACCTTTGGAAAATGAATGGTTTGTATGAAAGACAAGGTTGTCTTGCTTTCTTTTGTAATTTCAATAGTCGGATTGATTGCAATATATCTTCTATCACATAATGCAAAACCTGAATATCTGAGCATCAGTCAATTAACTACCAATCTTGTAGGAAAAATTGTCAGCACTGGTGGTTTCATTGAGAGCGTCAGTTACAACACGGCTGGTCATGTATTTTTAAAAATAGGAAATGAGAACAAATCAATACAGGTAGCACTTTTCTCTGATTTTATGAAATCGTTGAATGCGGAAAACACATCTTATCAAGACCTATCGAAAGGAAAGCATGTCAACATAACAGGAATATTGGACATATATAACAACCAATTGCAGATAATTCCAAGGAAGACGACAGACTTTAAAATAAGCTAGGTGTATTTAGTTTTATGAAAAAAGTTAAAATAGGATTGTTGTTTGCGATAATCTCGCCTATATTGTCTACTTTGGCTACAGTTTTCTTGGCAGGTGCTACAAAGCTTCTCACACCATTACTGGCTGCGAGCATAAGTGGAATAATCGGAAGCGCGATCATACTCGCTTACATGAAACTGACGAAACATAAGATAGACATACGCAAGATAAGGAAGAACAGGAAAGACCTTGGCATAATGACATTGTTGAGAGGAACATTGGGTATTGCAATATTCACTTATGGATTGAGTTTAACAGATGCTATAAAAGCAATCTTCTTCACAAAAGTCGAACCTTACTTCGTTTTGATTTTCCACTGGCTATTGTTGAAAGAAAAGGTTAAAAAAGAACATGTAATACTTTTAACAATCCATGTATTCGGTGCAATACTGCTTTCAACAGGAGGCAACTTCATGTCTTTCGGTAAAGCACAGCTAGGTGACTTCCTTGTCATATTGACAATGGGAATATTTGCATTGTCTTACATCTATGGCAAAAGGTTAAGTGTGAAATTGGGTGCGAAAATCTCCAACACTGTAATGCTTGGAATGGGTGGATTAATTCTCATGCCTTTTGCCTTGGCATTTTCACCCACCAGTATTACACATTTTCCCACTCTGGGATGGGGATACTTGTTGTTAAACATAGTCTTGTTCAACGTAATTGGATTGACATTGTGGTTCGCTTCCTTGAAATCTGTAAAAGGTTGGATGGTATCAGCACTAAGATCTATAGGACCAATTGTTGGAGCTCCGATAGCATTTTTAGTTTTTGGTGTTCCTCTAACAATCGTACAAATATTGGGAGCTGGTATAGTGACAGCTACTTCTGCTCTGATAGCCAGGGAACATCTTAAGAAGGAAAAGAAGAAATAAATCGTTTTATACTTAATTGCAGAATTCTTAATTTAGTTTGAAGCAGGGGTCGCCTAGTCTGGCCTATGGCGCCAGCCTTAGGAGCTGGTGGGTTAGTCCCTTCGAGAGTTCAAATCTCTCCTCCTGCATGTTTTCTTTTTAGTCAACCAAATGAAAATCTAGATTATGAAGAAACCTTTCATAGGTGTAATCTGCACACCGCATGGCAATCAGACAGAAAAGCATCTGTTCGCGGCACTTGGAGAAAAATTCGATGTGGTGTTGTTTCCTTTGCAGAAAGATACGGACTATGAGGAATTGAAAAGGCAGGCAAAAAACATACGTATCGTCATCAATACAGCAATGGACATGCCAAACACATACGATTCATTGGAGATGGTAAAAACTTTTGAGGATATGGGAAAACGCGTCATAGATTCGTCCAAATCATTCTATTATCATGAAGACAAGTGGGGGTTCTTCCTGACTTGTAGAAGAAACAAACTGCCAACGCCTACAACTTACTACATACCTCGCGACATTAAAAAATCCCGTGACAAACTGAAAAAGATAATGAGCGAAGGTCCTGTTGTGTTCAAAGGTATATTCTCCGATACAGGACGTGCTGTGAAAAGAGCAATGACATACAAAGATGCACTTAGAGTGATAAGCAGTTTAAGGAAAACCATACAGGTCATGCCATTGATAGCCCAGCGATATGTACCTCATGGAAATGTGAGCTACCGTGTGACTATGACTGGCGACAAAATCATACAGGGAATAATAAAATATGGGAAGAACTGGAAGGAAGGCAAATT
>DATDXT010000060.1:0-9077 GCA_035289185.1 archaeon
TCCTTTGGATAGCAGGATGGAATGCAGCAGACACAAGATTGGCAGCATCAGTATTGCAGAACTACGATCAAGCTTCCGTTTCAGGCAAGCTTGTAGGCAAGAGCTCCGTTACAGTTAGCGGAACATCATTAGCAACAGCAACAATAGCTTAAAAAAAGCAACTTTAAAAGGTAAGCCTAACGGCTTACTTTTTCTTTTCTTTTAAAATCCTAGACAAATCTATAGAAATCATTTTAATCTATCAATAATACAGGATTTATCGGCGCAGAAGGGAAGTCTTGATTAAATCTTTTGACATCTATTTGTACTTTTAGATGTCTTGCTGTATTTATCAGATCCTGCCTTGCATTATATGGACCATTGGTTGCACCGGGTGATGGTGCCATATTGAAAGTTATCCCATCTTCAATTACTTTGACCTCGCCTAGAACCGGTTTCCTCTCAGGTTTACTTATTATTTGTGGTCTGATTCCCCAATTCTTAGAATATTTCAAGTTGTCATATTCCAACGACGGAACTATTTTCCTCGCGACTTTCAAAAAACTATATTTGCCAACCACAGGCAAAGTATAAATCAAATTGCTGGCTATTATTTTTCTCATCTCTCCACCCATTTCTTCGTTCGTAAATGTCCCGATTATCGCTTTGATTGTGTCTAAATCTATATCCAAACCTCTGAGATATTCAAGAATGCTGCTCTTGTTGTTTTTTTCTATAGAAAGCATAGGATTTACAGTCGGTCCTATTACCCAGCTGCCATCAAATCTTTTATCAAGATGAGGCGCTGCGAATGGAATGTTCTTCTTTTGAACTCTATACGTCTTATCCAATACATCATTGTCCCCCTTAACGTCGAAAAAATCCACAACATTATAAAAATGACCACCGAGAGGAGCCATGAACTTATCCTTTCCATATCCCATCTGATGACAGAGTTCTAAGCTTCTTGTGCCCGCGCACACATCAACATATCTGGCAGTAAATTCACCCCTATCCGTTCTGATGCAAAAGTTATCATTTTCTCTATATATGTGTTTAACTGTATGATGAGGCTTGAATTCACCTCCATATTCTTCTCCTTCCTTTACAAGAACTTCTGACAAGAGTCCAAAATCTGCAGCATGTCCGTTTTCATCGTAAAGTGCTAAAACCTTTTCATCAGTATCTCTGCCTTCCATCAAATATGGTCTAATGATCTTCAATTCTTTGCCAGTCAATTTTTTAAATCCAGGATACATAGGATGTGTCCATTCATATCGTCTATCCAACTCCAAGATCTCATTGTCACCTACACCCAATACCATGACCTTTGACCTGTGTAAAATCTCACCTGCCAAATATTCCGGCAACTGCGAGACTTTAGATAAAATCATTCCAGATGCCATTTTAGACTCCTCAGTCTTTTTTTTACTATAGTTTGTTGTTTCGTTGCCAATATGCACAGTTTGACTGTTTGAATTACGGAAAGAATTCCCCAGTCCAGGACCATAATTATTTTCCAACAGTACAACTTCAAGATCAGTATATTTAGCTATGAAATTAAAGTAAGGACTTCCAAGAGCTCCTGCTCCTATTACAAGTACGTCGAAATCTGTCATAATAAACTAACCAAAACTAAACATTATATCCTTTTCGAAGCAGGCAAAATTATTAACTATTTTGAATCAATTATAATTATGGCCAATGTACTTCTCATAACAGGTCCTCATGGAGTCGGAAAAGGCACACAAGCATACACAATTTCTAGACATTATGGCATACCTCACATATCTACAGGACAGATTTTCAGGGACATGGTAAGACATCCGGACAAAGTTAAGTATCTTCCGTCAAAACTTGTGAAGACAGTGAAGTCTTTCCTTGAAAAAGGAGTTTACGTTTCGGATGAAATAACAAATCAAGTAGTTGAAGCCAGATTATTTGAAAAGGATTGTAAAAAAGGTTTCATTCTGGACGGTTATCCAAGGACATTGCAACAAGCAGAGTTTTTGAACGGATTGCTTAAAAAGTTAGGATATGGTGAATATGTTGTCATAAATCTTGTATCTGATGAAGACACTCTGGTAAAAAGACAATTGTATAGAGTCGTATGCGAAAATCATGGATGTGGGGCATCTTACAATACACTTCTTAACAAACCAAAAAAGGATAACATATGTGACAGATGCGGTTCACGTCTGGTTTCAAGATCAGAAGACAGCGAAGAAGGAATAAGAAAAAGAAACGAAGAATATGAGAAAAAAGCCAGACCAGTTGTCCTATATTATAAGAAGATAGGGAAGCTAATCGATGTGGATGGAAACGGTAATCCGAAAAAGGTTTTTTCCAGAGTTAAAAGTATTTTAGATAAAACCTCCAATTGAATTGATATGGAAAGGACTCTTGTAGTGGTAAAGCCAGATGGAATGAAAAGGAACTTGGTAGGCAAGATTATTTCTAGATTTGAGCAAGAAGGATTGAAAGTAGTCGCTATGAAGATGGTAAATGTTACTAAAAAGCTTGCAGAGAAGCATTATACAGATTCTGACACTCAAGTCATTGGAATGGGCAACAAGACGTTGAGCGCTACCGGCGAGACCAGAAGCAATGAATTATTTGGAACAGCCGACGCAAAAAAGATAGGAATAAAACTGAGAGAATGGATGATAGATTTTATAACTTCCACGCCAGTCGTTGCATTTATCCTCGAAGGGCATGATGCAGTCGCAAAGGTAAGGAAGATTGTGGGATTTACAGATCCTACAAGAGCTGATAAGGGAACCATACGGGGAGATTTGGGAACAGATTCTATAATGAAAGCCAACGAAGAGAAGAGAGCAACTGAAAACCTGGTGCATGCATCCGGTTCTGTAGAAGAAGCTGAGAAAGAAATAAAAATGTGGTTCGACGAGAAGGAAATATTTTCTTCAAAACAGTAAAATTGATAAGCTAGGAAATGCAAAATAATTTAAGAGAAAGATTAGCAATGGCAAATTCAGAAGAGAAAAAGAAATACAAGTTCTTGATTGTTTCATCTGTCGGATGCGGCACAAACATCGCTTATCGTTTGAAGAAGGAGGGCAATGAAGTAAAGATGTTCATCCAGGATGCCAGTGAAAGCGACCTATTGGAAGGCAGTATTGTTGAAAAGATTGATGATTGGGAGAGGGAAAAAAGCTGGGCAGACATAATAATCTTTGATGACATCTATTTCGGTTTCAGACAGAATGAATTGAGACAGCAAGGATTCAAGGTAATAGGTGGCAGCGATCTTGGGGATAGGCTGGAACTCAACAGAAAGTTTGCATTGGATTATTTCAAAAAGATGAATGTCAATATACCAAAGACTTTCGACTTCGACAGTTTTACTGCGGCCAAAAGATTCTTGAAAGAACATGACAACAAAAGGTTCATAATAAAGTTCGAAGGCAAAGCAGGTGATGAAAAGAGCATGGTCTACATAGCTCAATTACCAGACTGCAGTGACCTAATCAAGATAATGGAACATTATGAAAAGAGCTGGAACACTTCGTGGGGTGAACCTGAGTTTGTCTTGCAGGAAGTGATTGAAGGAGTCGAGGTTGCAGTCACAGCATTGTTCAATGGGGAGAAGTTCCTTATGCCAGTATACATGAATTTCGAGAATAAGCGATTTTTGACTGGCGATCTTGGTGTTATGACTGGCGAACAGGGTACACATGGTTTCTTTACATTCGATAAATTGAAACTTTTTAAGAACACATTGAAAAAAATAGAAGACGATCTTAAAAATGATGGTTATGTAGGATGCATAGATGTCAATTGCATTGTGAATGAAGATGGTATTTGGCCTTTGGAATTCACATCACGTTTTGGCTATCCACTAATTCATCTTATACTGGAAGCCATAAGAGGACATACAAGATTCACAGATTTGATGGTCGGACTTGTGGATAAGACAATGGATTTCATAGAAGCAGATGATGGCTATCAGATAGGAGTAGTGGTTTGCGTCCCCACATATCCTTATGAAGATGGATACGAAAGATATGGAAAGGAACTGCCGGTCATTATAATGGATGACAGTGTAAATGATTTCTTCCATATCGGGGATTTGAAGATAGAAAAAGGCGATTGGGTCACAGCAGGCTCTATAGGATACGCTTTCATAATGACTGGTAGAGGCGATACTATGTTCGATGCCAAGACACTTGCCTACAAGAACATCGGCAAAATAATCGTGCCGAATGCGATATACAGAATAGATATATCCGACCGTTGGATAAAAGACTATCCTAAATTGCACAGATGGGGATTCATTTAAATCTTATTTGTTCCAGAAAACTTTCAAAGCATTCTTATACATCAATTTCTGCAGTTCAGTTTTATCTATTTTCGCTGTCCTTTTAATAAAATTCATGTAATCTGCCATCTGAACCAGCGGCCAATCGCTTCCATACATGACTTTGTCTACAGCTACAAATGACAGGACAAAATTCAAATTATGTGTCATTGCACCTAGACTTTTTTTCTCAAGTTTGCCTACAAACCAACCTGAAACATCCAAAAATACATTATGATTTTTATAAGCAATCTCAGCAGCATCATGCACCCACGGATTGCCTGCATGTGCTATTATTATTTTTACATTTGGAAACTCGACAGCAACTTCGTCTATATAGTGAGGCCTTGCATATTTTACCTTAGGCTTCAGGTCTGGGTCTCCTTGTGTATCTCCTGTATGTATCATCACAGGCACTTTCATCTTTTCTGCCAGCTTGAAAATAGGTACACATTTCTCTTCGGAAGGATTGAAATATTCATATCCGGGGAAAAGTTTCATTCCCTTGAAAATACCATCTTTCAACCTCTTTTCAAGCACTTCCATGTATTCTTTTGAAGAAGATTGGAATGGATCTACATACATTATTGGGAATATCTTCTCATGGTCAATCTTCATATTCATAAGTTCGATGTTTTCTTCCTCTTCCTCTGATATCAGGACTATTCTTTCAATGTTGTTCTTCTTCATTTCAGACAATAGAGACTCGAATGACGGGTCTACTCCGAAGTTTTTGACGTTTGTCTCTATGTCTTCCTTGGCCAAATCAACGTGCACATGCGCATCTATTGCTTTGATGTGGTTGGACGACCCTACAGTTTTTTTAACAGAATCTAGAATCTTCATATCTCAATAAATTAACCTAGAACACGTTCTTAAGCTTGAATCATGTATTAAGTAGTGTATAGATATTCTATTTAGTCGTCCAAGACATCTTCAAGTATCTTGTATATTGCATATGCCGACAAGACAGAGCCTAAAGTAAACAGGACAGGTTTGGGTAGCCAAAATCCACCAAGGAACAAAATAGCTGCTGCGCTTAGTTGAACCAATCCAAATACGATATTTAACATATTTCCGTAAGAATATCTTCTTCTGACTGATATTTAAGGTTTTCTATAGAACAATATACAAATCTAACCGCGTAGTTTAAGCCAAGAAATGTATGGACTTACAAATTTCGACTCAACCCCAGCTCTTATAGAGGATTTTCTAGGGACTTTGAATGCTTCCAACAACATTTTTGTATCTTCACTGACACTATTAGAGCAAATCTCGCTCATCATCCTACCGCCTAGGAATCCCATAGGTAAACCATGTCCACCATATCCCGCAGAATAAAGCAAGTTCTTATCATTTTTACTATATCCTATCACAGGAAGACCCCCGATTGTCCTGCTTAAAATCCCCGCCCATCTATAATTTATTTTTACATCTTTCAATTGAGGAAACACCTTGTGCAAATGTTTTCTTAGAGCGTTGAAGGATTTGTAATTAACGCTATCATCTTTCTGATGTTCTATGGAATCACCTCCGCATATAAGTATCCTATTATCTGGAGTCATACGGATAAAATGATAGATTTCCCCATAGTCCCAGACGACCTTTTGATAGTTGAAGTTTATGTTATTTAGCAAATCTTCATTCAATCTTTCAGTCACCATAGTATATGCTTTTATGGGATGCACTATGTTGTTCAAATGGCCAAGCTCTTCTGTCATATATTCTGTCGCTAGGATGAGCCTTTTGCCTGAAACGCTTCCATTATCAGTCTTTACAACAAACTTTCCATTGCTTTTGTCTATGTTGTTAACGCGGCTGTTTTCAAACAATGCTTTATTCTCTATCTTTGAAGCAAGGTTAGTGACAAGTGAAAAAGGATCCATAACTGCAGCATAATTATCATAAATCAGACCGCCATAAATGCTTTCTCCAATATTCAATTCCTGCTTTAAGTTTTCGTAATCTAAAAGGGTGCCCCTTATACTATATTTTCCTGTGAGTGTTTTCTCATGTTCCAGTCCTTTCAAATGTTTCCTCTTCTCAGCTATGCAAAAAGCCCTGACATCTGAAAGAGAGCATTTTATCTCCTGTTCTTTTATGACATTTTTCATATCATTTATGTTTTTCAATGTTGCATCCCATAGGAAGCGAGTCTTTTCTTCGCCAAACCTGCGCACAGTACCGTAAAAATCCAGCTCTATCCCGGGCACAAGCGCGCCCGAACTCTTTCCCGTAGATCCATATCCTATCACACCGCCTTCTACCAGTAAAAATTCTACTTTCTTTTTTTGCAATTGATATGCTGTAGAAATGCCAGTCATGCCGCCGCCAATGATTATGACGTCTGTCTCTAAATTTTCTTGAAGCTTGTTGACAGGCTTGTATTTTTTGTCAATCCAAAAGGAATTCGTCCCGGTTTTCATGTATTCTGCCAAGGATTAATTTGGAGGATAATGTATTTATCTGTAAAATTACTTGATCTGTTTCGAAAGAGCGCTGAAAATGATTGGCAACAGTATCGTGACATCACCATAAACATTTGTGTGGCTGGCATTTTCTTTTAGTTTTCCCCATGAGATAGCTTCCCTTGTCTGAGCACCAGAAAGACTTCCGTCATATTCTTGTGCAGTCGTCAAATAAACTGCCCTATCCAACCCTCCGGAGAACTGACTGTGCCAGATGACATGATGTTTTGAAATTCCCCCACCCATAATTAATGCATTTGACTTCTTGGTGTTCCAAACCGTATCGCTTAAGAGCTGTTCATCCTTGAAAACATCTATTTTAAAGTCCTTGTGCTTTTGGCGGAACATCCATATCTGATAGCCTATAGAACCGTCAGTTATTCCAGGTATGATCATAGGTATCTTGTTCTTCCAGCACCAGTGAAGTATTGAATTCTCATTACTGATTCTCTTGCCAAATTCCCAGCAAAGTTCATAAGTTGCCAATTCTCTTTTACCTTCTTCATAAATTTCTTTCAAAAACTGCCCGACCTTTTCTTCTAGAATCATTCCATAAGAATCTATAGGAACAAGCACATTACCAAGTCTATGTATGTCTTTTTTGTGCAATTCAGCGTCGTCCATTTCAAATTCACCATGATAATAATCCTTGTAGCTTCTTGCAATGTCGTGATCCAGTGTACCGCATGTGGTAATAACAATGCTAAACCATTTTCTCTTAATCATTTCTTTGATGACTCCTCTAGTGCCAGTCGCAATTATGTCTGCAGGAAATGAAAGGAAATTCACAGCATTTTTGTCTGTAACCATTTCTTTTATTATATCAGTGGCGACACCAAGCTTCTTGGCAGTAAACCCGCCGCTTTCCTTCATCTGCTTGATAAGCTCTTCCGAGTCCGTGCTCTTTATGTCAAAATCTTTTACAGGCTTCATAAAAGTTGTTATAGTCAGTTCAAACCATAAATAGTTTTAAATATAAAGGAATTTCATGCAGGAAGGGTTTGGTCAAGTTATTAATATTGTAGTTAAAAAATACAACAAAGAAAATAACATGCCTTATCTTGTAGCTGAAAAAAGATCTTCAGCAGCACCACCATCATACGCGGGCGGCGAGCTTGAGGGATGGGTTGTTGGATTGCCAAGGAAATCCAGATTGTCAAAATTATGGGGAGCATATCTGAGCGAACCTCTTAGAAGAGTTGGCATAAACGTAAATTTGGTTACAGATTCCATAATTCTATACGAACCAGCACTTAAACCGCTTGCCAGAGACATAGAAGTAGCTTTATTGAACAACTTTCCAAATTATATGTTAAAAGTTAAAAACAGTTTTTAGATATCTAAAGCACACAGAAGATTGATACCGCGAGTATGATTATTCCTATGGAGAACCACACCTTGAGCAGAATGTCTCCTGCAAACGAGGAAAAGACTCCGAACAAAGGAACTTTGTTCATCTTAGAAAGTGCAAACAAAACTGCCAGTATAGAAATATATCCTATTATGGAATAGAAGATAGGTGAATATCCGGGCAATGCCGACTTCCAAAGCGGAGACAGCAAAAACCAGCTTACTGTATCGCATACTGCCATAATAATTATTTCGTTTATTAATGTTTTAAGCTTGATTTTACAAAAATTAGTTTATGATAAAACAGGAAGCTGTCAGACTTTTAAAGCAGTCCGGAATAGATGCCAATATAGAAATGCTGGAAGTGCCGCCAAAAGAAGAAATGGGAGATGTTTCATTTCCATGCTTTGAACTGGCCAAAATCAAGAAAGCAAATCCAACAATAATCGCGTCTGAAATATGCGCGAAACTAAAACCGCAGATATCAGGATCAGCGTTAATATTGAATGTTGTTGCAATAGGAGGTTATGTGAATTTTTTCGCGAGGAAAATGGTATTGGCAGAAAAGGTGCTTAGAAACATAATACAGCAAGGCAATGATTATGGGAAGTCAATAAGGTCGAATGAGAAAGTGATGATAGAATTTTCCCAGGCCAATACACACAAAGCATTCCATGTGGGCCACATACGAGGCACTTCTTTGGGCGAAAGCCTGGCAAGAATCTTCGAATTCTGTGGTGATAATGTTACAAGAGTGAATTACCAGGGAGACAAGGGCATGCATGTTGCAAAGTGGATATGGTGCTATAAGAATTTCCACAAAAGGGAGAAGCCTAAGAGAGACGAAGCATGGGTCGCCGGTATTTACGTTGAAGCTGTAAGAAGATTGGAAGAGCATCCAGAGTTGCAAAAGCAAGTGGATGAGATAAACAAGGATCTGGAAGAAGGCAAGGATAAAA
>DATDXT010000061.1:0-5563 GCA_035289185.1 archaeon
AATAATGTTTTATGAAACCGGGCCAATTATCTTCCAAGACAATAGAGAACGTGGCAAGAGTGGCTAAGTTCATAGAGTTGAACCCGGATACACATCTTAGGGAGATTGCCAGGGAGTTGAAGCTGCATCCTTATGTTGTCGAACGCTGCCTAAAGGACATGAGCGAGTTCATCGTTTACAGATCAGTAAACGAGCAGCTTGGAGGCGAAGGACTGCCCAACCTGCCTATATACATAAAGCTGAAGGAAGGGGTTACTGCGGAAGGCATTGTAAGGTTCTTGATGGTAAGGAACAAGATCAAGGAAGGATAACACTTAGGTTTTTGTTTTAGTTGGTTTTAGTATGTAAACCCAAGCTTCTAAAGGATTCATTTCAGTCATTGGAACCCTGTCACTTAATCTATAGGATGATGGTCTAGTAGCAGTCGCACTAAAATAAACATCCATGCCATGCTTCCTCAAATCTTTGAGTTTCTCAATCACTTCTGGCAAAGTCAAACGGTTTCCATCATCATCTGTAAGCTTTACTGATACTTGCTCTTCTCTTTTACTAAGATCTGTATATTCGGGCATGTTTCTTATAAACTCCATAAGCAGCAGATTAGTCATTGTAGCAGATTCTCCTTCATTTGCTTTTACCATGTATCCTGCCATGATTTTCACTATCCTATCTATGGAACTAAAAGTATTTAAAGGCATTTATTGTTACTACCTTAGGGTAACATTTATATACTTGAAAATCCTTATGTAAGGATAGGAATTGGTGATACAAATGCCTACAATTAATGTAAATGTGAACAAGCTTTACAGGCCGGATAGAGTCACTGGCAAGTCTATTATAGATGTGAAGCATGTGGGGAAGATAGATTCTTTCTATGTACACTATGACGACCATGATGTTATTCTGCTCGGTGTAGATACAGAAGAGAAGAAAGTATTGTATTTCGCATCGGTTGCTAAAATGCCAAATCTGGAAAGACAGAAGACTTGGACTGTGAGTGATGAATATTTTTGCGAGGCTGAATTGGAACCAGAACCTTACAAAGGAAAAAGACCTGAAAGGATAGAAGTGGCAGACGATGCGTACATTATCCTAAGAGAACATGCATTGCTGCCATTGGTTAAATATTTGAGAAGAGTTTTTGCGGACGAAGTGAATGAAGTCTTGAAAACATTGAATGTTTTGTATGCGATGGATCCTATGGAGATCAAGAAGAATCCCAAAGAACCTGAACTTGAAATGACTGTTGCGCCAGAGGAAAAGTGATTCACATGTCAGACAAACCAGCTTACAGAGGACCTGCAATAGTGGACAGAAGAGTAGTGTGGTCAGGCAATCTTCCCATAAAAGTATACACGCTCGGCAATTTTCCTGCAGACGAGATGCCTGCACTGGAATATTTTGACTCATTGCTTGGAAGGTATGGATTTGAAAATAACCATGTAGTAGGAGTTGCTTTTTTATACGGCTACACCAAGGACGGGCATAAAGTAAAGGGAGCAGACATAGAAGTAGTCCGTACATGGGAAGGAAATCCTATGATAGATTCCTGGACAATCGAAGATCACAGACCTGCAACCAGGGAAGAAGGAATCATGTGCAGGGCAGAAAGCATAATCATGGGAAGGGAAAGTGAACTTATGGTACTTGCTAAAGACTTGGGTGATTATCTTAACAGATGGGTTGAAGTTGGTGGTGATTGAAATGTCTACAATGGAACCTGAAAAGCTATATGCATCAATATTGTCAGCTATAAACACCGAGCTGAAAGCAGCCACTCTGTTATGTTTGGGTGATGATCCTAGGACGAGTTCTGCCATGGGAAAATACTTTAAAGAATTTGGTGGCAGCAGGTCGGCCGGCGATTGGATACCTGTGAACTATACGTTTGAACAGTTATTGAATCATTCTCATGTGCCACTCGGATTTGCAGAAAAGGTGGTTGGAAAAAGAGCTCCTGCATGGAAACTCACTGAAATTGGTAAAAAATACGCAGTTCCTGCTGCAAGATATGCTATAAAGGTCGCAGTTGATAGGAATCAAAGTATGGTTGAGATACTTGGGAGAAGCGGTAGTCCTGGTGATACCAATGCACCTTACAACAGAGCAAGGATACTTGAAACACTTGAAGATTGTAAAGGCGTGCCGTTAAGCATCAAAGATTTTGTAGATGATTCCGGCACAGAACTAGGAGGGGTTAGTACACACATGGCAGTATTGTCTAAATCAGGACTCATAGAATATAAATCTGTTTCTAATGAAGTTGCGGGATGGTCAAATCGTATTTGGTCTAATCCGCAATTTAGTCCAGAAAACATGCAATTAAATATTGTATATGGTGAAACGTCCAGAAAAACTGTAGTTAGAATTGCTCAAGTTATTTATAACAATGGTCCTGTTGACTATTCGCGGATTACGGATATTTTAAATCAAAATGGTGTAAAAATGGGTCAAGCTAGCATTCAAAATGCTATAAGAACTCTTGAGGCAAATGGTTTAATAAAATCAGAATATTTCAAAGAAGGAGTAATTGTTTCCGATGCTAGAATAACAGAAAAAGGAAGCAAATTTGTAGATCATTTGGCCAAATTAAGACTGTTTCTAGACGACTGTAATCCTAATGCTATAGATGTGGAATTTCAAGATCATTATGTAGTAAATGCTGTTAATCTATATAGACCACATTCACATGCAAATATTTTATCGCCAGAGGAACGTTTTGCCAGTTTCAATGCAGCATTTGAAAGACATGGAAAGCCTATGCGTCCTGTTGCTTATGCAAAACTGGAAGGAATTGATAGAATGAAAGCGCAGACTACTTTGACTGATCTCTACAAAAAGGGATTTGTAGATAGAAAACATGTGGGCAAGGCATCGCTCTATTTTCCTAAACAAGTAAAAGATGAAGTTAAAGTGGATGGTGATAAACAATGAGAGACATAAGATTTGAGAAGGCAGAGAAGAGGCTGTATGACATGCTCGACATCATGGATAGAGGTGTTGTTGTGGATGGTCTTTACATCAAGACGCAAGATTCTGGAACATTTTCCAGATTGGCCAACAGGATATGCAATGATTATTTTGCACAGAATCCAATTATAACAGAGAAACCAGCTCACGCAGCAGCCGCCTCAATATACCTAGCTTCTATAGCATTGGACAAAACATTAGGAATGAGATATATAGAAGGTGTTTCCCAGCACTATGCAGTTGCATTAGATAATAGCGGTGATAAAAATCATCATGATGTACTTGCTACCCAGCCAGCAATAAGTCATGCATACAAGGAAATCTTGAAAGTGTTTGGTTTTGATAGTGATTTCAGCAAATATATTCCTAAAATAAAAAATGACATAGCTGTATTCCTTCAGGTAAAATACGATTTAAAATAATTTTTTAATCAGATTTTATCAAGAACGAACTTGACTCTGTCTTCTATAGGCATGCTTGGAACTCTGACCAGATCATAGCGAAAACTATTGTAAGTCCTTATAGCACATTCCTCTATCTCGATTGCTTCTGACAGGCTTTCGTATCTTACAGCATCACTGCCATAGTTGGACAATGCTTCCAGCAGAAACACTTTATCGAACTTGGCATTGCTTGCTTCGCTGACTATGTTATCAGACGGTCTTATTCTCTTTAGGTTGAAATAAGCTACATTGTCTATCGTGCTCCTATCCAGGAATGCATCCATGTCGTACGGTATTATCTTCTCCAGTTCCAGCTGCTTGGCCAAGAGCCTCTGTTGAAAATCTATGATCTCAGTCTCATTCAAGTCTTTCCAGAGCTTGTAGCCGGGTTTCTTCTGATATTCCTCGACAAGGATACGCGCTGCTTCTGGTACTGCATAGAAACCTTTCTTTGCCAACTCGTTCACTAAGGTGGATTTACCAAACCCAGGACCACCAGTCAAGACGTATCTCTTTCCCATGTTAATCAATTATAAGAAAAATCTATTTATCTTTTGTCTTCCAATGTCTGACTGTCATACTTCCAGTGCATCTTCCTCGCAGATATGCCTGTTACCTCAGTTATAGTCTTTTGTACGTCATCCCTATTTCTGTCGTCACAATAAACTGCAAGCATGTGACAATCTCGTCCGTAGCCACGAGGAACCTTAGTGGCAGGATGTTTGGAATATTTGAAATTGCCAAGCTTGTTCTTTTCAAAATGTCTTTCCAGCTTATCAGCATACTTCCTTATGTTCTCTATCTTGTCATAGACAATCCACTTGCCGTAATGATCAAGATAATCCGGTCCGAAATACCATACAAAGTCTTGACTTTCCTTCCTCATGAAACCAATAAATCTAATTTGACTTTATTGCTTAAGACTATCTTCCAAGTCATCCCTGTCGTAAACCCAAAACATCTCATTTTTGTCAAAACCAGTTACCTGAGACAGTATGGTCTGCACTCTATCCTTCTGGGATGAGCTTCCTGTTACTTTTTCCCTGTCATCCGCATACACTACAAGCAAATGACAGTCGTCATCATAACCCGAAGGAACATTTTTGGCGGGATTATCAGAATATTCGAATCTGTGTATGTCGCCTTTTTCCAAAAACTTCATAAGGCTCATCGCGTATTCTCTTATGTGCTCTACCTTATCGACAATAACCCATTTTCCATAATGCTCCCATCTCTGAGAACCTGCACTATATCCAAGTGATTCATATGTATCGAACTCCCTTACGCTCAATATTGTCCACCCACCGACTTGTCTTCTTATCATAAAAATCCTGGTTCCTCCTGTCTTGGCAGTTTCCTGAACTGATAAATTGCTATAGGTCCCAAGGCTGCTATTGATGTGCACATACCAGCAACTACAATAAGATAACCGTTCTTTCCGGCAAGATATTGATTCATGGAAAGTTTTGCAAGTGCAATATACAAAGAGGTCATTCCAATCATGGATGCCTCATACACTCTGTCTCCTATCCTTTCTGCATTTCTTTGGATATAGCTTCTCATAAACCCACCTCGACAGCATCCACTATTTCAAGCTCTGCTGGATCTGCAGAATGATGAATATGATAATCGGCTATTCTGAATACAGCTATGGGACCTTCATGTGCAAAAGATCCTTTGACATACTTGTCTGGGGTTAGACATCTTTTATCGATTTCCACCTCAAACACGACAAGTTCTCCACCACTATTTTCTACAGCCTGTCCACCGAAAACCATGGCCGAATCATAATTATCTGTAAGGTAGATGCAGTTTTCGCTACAAAAGTCATCGCCATACAGATGCCTTTGATTGTCCCAATTATAAACTCCTGTTTGCAGGCCTGGCAGAAGACCTTGATCAAGTATCTGGTTTAAGAAAACCGAGCTTGTGCCATGATACAATCTTACCGATCCTGAATCTGTATCAATTTTAGCTGTCATATTTTTTCACTCTCCAAGAACTTCCTTAAAACATACTCTATAAGATGGGATCTGTTCCTGAACAAGCCACCTGACAGCTTGCCATCTGCCTTCTTTATGGTTTCCTCGTCCAATGATATGCTAACTTTCAACTTCATTCTTGCCACCTAGTATTACTATATGCCACAA
>DATDXT010000062.1:0-3627 GCA_035289185.1 archaeon
CAACCTTTGATTTCCAGCATACAGAGAGGAGCTTCAGCAACAAAGATGAAAACATTAAGAGAGGAGGGAAGAAATATTCCTGATGTCATTGTCAATGCAAGAGGGAAAGGTGGATTTAAAGTATATGTTGAAAAGAAACCCAAATCCTTCGATCCGACTTATCTTATACAGCTTCCTCCATTTTGGGATGAAGACTATTTGAAATCTGCATTGAACAAGATGACAAAGACATGGCATACTGGAATGTATGATAAACATTTTGCATCTGGTGCAGTTCTTTATGAGAAAAGAAAAGACAAGACAGTCGCATTTGATTTCTACTCACAAAAACTTTTGAAAGACCTATACAATGATGAAAATATCAAGGCTAAGATGAATGGCAAACCATTGAAAATAGAAGTGATAAGCGATACTCACATAGGAGCCCCAAACGATCTTAAAGAAGGAAGATTATCAAACTACGAACTGATGGATGCTATAATGTATCATCAAAGGAAGAATGGACTGCCAAACATACTTGTGATGGGCGGCGACATGCTTCATGGATTGCATAGAAATGAAATAGTTTCTGATTTCGCTGGCAAGGTGCCGATGGCTTATGAGAAGGACATGGCTGAAGGAAATAAGACTTTGAGCATGGACACTTTGAGACAAAACTTATACGGTAAACTGATAAATGGCGTTGACTATCAGGTCAGAGAATTCAAACTGAGATACGTGCCGTACATACATGAAGTCCTTGCTAATGGTGGAGAGGTTGTAATTGTAAGCGGCAATCATTACGGTAAAAGTTATACGTTCCCTGGAGATGAAGCAACTGCTATATCCAACTTGATAGACATCAAATATGAAAATCAGATACATACTATATCGGGAAGCGCAAATGGTGCAGGATCTGTTATTGTCAAAGGATTGAATATTTATGGTGTCCATAAATCTAGAAGTGGAAGTGATGAAGTTGATGGATTGATGAATCATCTTGTAGGTGCTGGAGAGATGGGAATTGATTTTGCATTTTCCGGGGATAAACACAGACCTGGAATAGGACATGCTAACAATATTCCTTTTGTTACAGCTCCCGGATTGCAGCCGATTTACGCATATGTCAAAGGCATGGGCAAGTCCGAAGTTTCCAGAGGTGTTATCAATGCATATCTGCAGCCAGGAGTCAAAGGATATACAAAGTTCGAGTTTGTCATGGATGATGCTTTGAACAACGCTTTCCTAGAAGGCGTAGAAAATGGGAAAATAACGGTACCATATTCTAATAACAAAGCTGAAGTTGTGAAATATTTCAATACGATCTGGCAAAATTAGCTAAATTTTTGGCCTTCTTATCACAATAGATACATGATGAAAGCTTGTTTTCTTTCTCAAAAGGAATTGTTCTTATGGTAGCACCAGTCTCTTCTTTTATCTTTGATTCACAATCTTGGTCTCCACACCAAGAAGCTTTTACAAAACCACCTTTATTCTCTATTATTTTTTTAAACTCCGAGTATTCTTTCACACCAGAAGTCTTGTTCTGAAGTTCCTTCTTTGCCTTTTCATAAAGATTTTTCTGTATAGAATCCAGTAAACCTTCCACTTTGCCTACAACATCTCCGTCCTTTACATTTGCCTTCTCTCCACTGTCTCTTCTAACTATAACAACTTGCTTATTCTTCACATCTTTCGGCCCCACTTCTATCCTCAAAGGTATTCCTCTCAATTCCCATTCATTGAACTTCCAGCCAGGCGTGTAAGTATTTCTGTCATCTATGTGAACAGAAACGTTTATTTTTTCCAACTTATCTTTTATTGCATTTGCTTTCTTCATCACCTGTCCTTTCTCATCATCTTTGTAGTAGATAGGCACAATGACTGTCTGTATAGGAGCTATTTTCGGCGGCAGAATTATTCCTTTGTCATCTCCATGTGTCATTATCAATCCACCTATCAGCCTTGTGGAAATTCCCCACGATGTTGTCCATACATGTTTCTTCTCACCTTTCTCATCAGAAAATTCCATGCCGAATGATTTAGCAAACCCCTGACCCAGATTATGCGAAGTAGCCATCTGCAATGCTTTCCCATCAGGCATCATAGCTTCCAATGTTGTCGTATAGTAAGCGCCAGCAAATTTCTCAGCTTCACTCTTCTTCCCTTTCAAAACAGGTATCGCCAGATAATTCTCTATCAAGTCCTGGTAAAAGTCTAAAATTGTCAATACTTCCTTGTCAGCATCTTCCATCGTAGCATGTGCTGTATGGCCTTCCTGCCAAAGGAACTCGCTTGTCCTTATGAATGGTTTTGTTGATTTGATCTCTCCTCTGAGAACATTGCACCATTGGTTAAACAGCAGAGGCAAATCTCTCCAGCTTCTTATCCATTTTGAATAAAAGTAGTAGATTATCGTCTCTGATGTGGGCCTTACTGCTAATTGCTCGCCCAACTTGTTGTTACCACTTGCAGTAACCCAAAATACTTCAGGTACAAATCCTTCAAAATGTTCTGCTTCTTTCTTTAGGAAACTCTCTGGTATCAACAATGGAAAATAGACGTTCTTATGTCCAGTCTTCTTTATCATTGTGTTAAAGATCCCTTGTATACTTTCCCAGACAGCATATGCAGTCGGCTTGAAAGCCATAGTTCCCTGTACAGGACCATAATCTGCCAGGTCTGACTTCAACACTACCTGAGTGTACCATTCTGAGAAGTTATCCTTCTTCTTTACAGTCAATCCTTCTTGTTCTGACATATTTCTCTTAGTAGATATTTGGATTTTTAATTAATAATGGAATTAAGACATGCAATAAATACTTAAACTTTAAAGTAATGTTTGTATGAAAATTTCTATTTTATCCGATTTACACTTCGGATTTGGCTCCAACTCAGAGATTGAACCAGACAGTTTCGACAATGCAGAAGAAGCAATACAAAGATCATTAGACGCAGACTTGATTATCCTAGGCGGCGACCTTTTCCATGTTAGGATGCCCAAGACTCAGACATGGGCAGATGCGATGAGAGTACTATCTAAGCCTATGCTGGTTGATAATCCGGGCATCAAGTTGATAGATTCCAGTAAGGAACTGAAAGAGATAGTCAAGAGAAGAACATTGAGACATCTGCCTGTTGTAGCTATACATGGCAACCATGACAGGCGGACAAAAGAGGAGCAAAATGCTGTACAAGCTTTGGAAAACGCAGGAATACTGTTGCATCTGAACCTTCATACTGTAATTTTTGAAAAAGCTGGAGTAAAGGTGGCTGTTCACGGCATGTCAAACGTCCCAGAAACCTATGCAAAACCCGTACTCGATAAGTGGAATCCCAAACCAGTACCAGACTGCTTCAATATTCTGCTGATGCATCAGAGCATAGAACCTTATGTCTTCTCTCCTATAGAACCACCAACGATAAGCCTGTCCAATCTGCCAAAAGGTTTCGATCTTATAGTGAACGGACACATACATGAACAGAAAGAGGAGAATCTTGGAAATACAAAGTTCATAATGCCTGGTAGCACTGTTGTGACGCAGTTTGAAAAGAGCGAGGCTGAGACTAGGAAAGGATACTATGAAATAACTTTGAAAGACGAAGCAGAGGCGAAGTTCGTGCCTTTGGAAAAATCAAGAAGATTCT
>DATDXT010000063.1:0-10801 GCA_035289185.1 archaeon
ATGCATGATGTTGTCAGGCCGGAGATAGAGGTGATGTTAGACAAAGATGATGCACAAAAGATGCTTGACATCTTGAAAGTCGTAGGGTTTGATGTACAGATAAAATGGCTCAGGAAAAGAATATGTTTCGAGAAAGACGATATTTTCATCTACTTTGATGACACGAAAGGATACGGCAAGATAATCGAGCTGGAAAAACATGTGGACGATTCTAAAGCCGATGAGACACATGAGATGCTAAAAAGAAAAATGAATGAACTTGGACTCAAACTGACGCCTAAGGAAGAATTCAATAAGAAGTTTGAACATTATAAGAGCAATTGGAAGACCCTTTTAGGAGAGGACTAACAAATATGTTAGAAATTGGAGACAAGCTGCCAGAATTCAAGTCTGTCAATCAGGACGGCAAGAGAATAAGCTCAAAAGATTTGTTAGGAAAGCCTACAATTGTTTATTTTTATCCTATAGATGACACACCAGGATGTACAAGAGAAGCCTGTTCATTCAGGGATAATTTTCACAAGTTCAATGGAGTCAATTTGGTTGGAGTCAGTACCCAAGGACAGGAATCTCACAAGAAATTTTCCGATAAATACAGGCTGAACTTTACTTTGGTTGTCGATAAGAAAAAGCAGATATCTAAAACATTTGGTGTTTTGAAAGTCACTGGAACTGCAAGCAGAAGTACGTTCATCTTTGATAAGAAAGGCGAGTTGAAGTTTGTTTACCCAGCAGTCACACCCGATGGGCATTCTAGAGAAGTCTTGGAGAAGTTGAAAGAACTTGGATTAATTTGACCAAAAATCTCATAGAAATATCTCAAAAAAGAAAAGATGCGCCCCCGGAGCGACTCGAACGCTCGACCTGCCGATTAACAGTTTCATCTTGCTTTCGCAAACGGATGCTCTACCAACTGAGCTACAGGGGCATTGAAATTAAATTTTGTACATCACTGATTTATATTTAAGATGACAAGCAATAATTATGGCAGAGAACGACAGAGTGGAAATAGGAAAGGTTTCACACTACTATGGTAAGTTAGGTGTAGCAGTGGTGGAGTTAACGCATGACTTGAAAGCAGGAGACGAAATAATCATAGAGGGTCATGGTGTAAGCTTCAAGCAAAAAGTGGCATCCATGCAGATAGAGCACGAGAAAGTCCAGCATGCTACAAAAGGGCAATCCATCGGTTTGAGGGTAGAGGGGACAGCTAAGGATGGGTGCAAAGTCTACAAAATAGTAGGTTAAGAGGTTTTTTAATTTAGAGCAGTGGCATATTTATTCATGGATTATTCTACACTAGCTGACATCTACGAGAAGTTGGAGTCTGTAGCATCAAAGCTGGCAAAGACAGACATATTGGCAGAGCTTCTCAAGGAAACATCTTCAAATGATCTGGAGAAAGTGGTATTGTTATTGCAGGGAAGAGTCTTTCCTACTTATTCAGAATTCGATCTGGGTGTAGCGACACAGATGGTAATCAAAGCTATCTCAAAGGCAACAGGAATTAAGAATGATAGTATAGAGGAACTTTTCAAGAAGACGGGAGACCTTGGATTGTCGGTGGAAAAGGCGATAGGTAAAAAACAGCAAGCAACTCTGTCAAAAAAGAAGCTTACAATCGATTATGTGTCTGAAAACCTGCAAAAACTGGCAACGATAACAGGAGAAGGATCGCAGGACAGGAAACTGAACCTTATCTCGGAACTTATAGTCTCGGCAAGCCAGAAAGAAGCAAGATATATAATAAGAACAATCCTGCAAGATTTGAGGGTAGGTGTCGCCGAAGGAATAATTAGAGATTCAATCGTGAAGGCATTCCTCCTAGGAAAAGAACATTCGAAAGAAGAGAAAGAAAAAGCGTCGGAAGCTGTAGATTATGCGTGGAACGTAATTGCCGACTTCGGAGAAGTGGCTAGGCTAGCAAAGGAGAAGGGAATAAAAGGATTGAAGAAAGTGAGGATGCAGATAGGCAGGCCGTTCAATGTTATGCTGGGAGAAAAAGCTGAAAGCATAGAGGAGATTGTGAAAGATTTTGGAAAAGTCGCCGCAGAATTCAAGTACGATGGCATGCGTGCAATCATACAGAAGAAGGGGGACAAGGTTTGGGTTTTTACTAGAAGATTGGAGAACGTGACAAAGCAATTTCCAGACTTAGTGAAGGTTGTGAAGGAAGGTGTAAAGGCAGATGAATTCATAGTAGAGGGCGAGGCATTGGGAATAGACCGCAAGACTCACATGCCATTGCCGTTCCAAGTCCTATCACAAAGGATACAGAGAAAATATGAGATTGATAAAGCGATTGAAGAGATACCAGTGCAGCTCAACCTATTCGACATTATTTACCTTGACGGAAAGATGCTCATAGACAAGCCATTCAAAGAAAGAAGAAAGGTCTTAGAGAAGATAGTAAAGAACATACCAGGAAAACTCCAGCTTTCGAGGCAGATAATCACAGACAATGTAAAAGAACTGGAGAAATTCTATAAGGAAGCACTGGATGCCAGGCAAGAAGGGTTGATGCTGAAAGTTTTAGATACACTCTATACGTTTGGTAGACATGTAGGTACCATGTATAAGATAAAAAGCACTTCGGAGCCGCTAGATGCAATAATCATTGGTGCAACCTGGGGGGAGGGTGCGAGGACTAGTTGGTTGACTAGTTTTTTGTTGGCAGTCAAAGATGAAGAAACTGGCAAGCTAGTAGAATGCGGAATGGCCAGCACAGGATTTTCTGAAGCCGAATTCGATCAGATAACAAAACTGTTAAAGCCTTTGATAATGCATGAAAAAGGAAAAGCAGTCGAAGTAAAGCCTAAAATAATCATCGAAGTCGGATATCAAGAAATTCAGAAGTCCACTAATTATAGTTCAGGATACGCCTTGCGTTTTCCTACATTCAATAGATTTCGCTACATGGAGAAATCAGAGCCTGATACTTTAGAAAGACTCAAAAGGTTGTACAATTCTCAAGGCAGAGCAGGTTAACCTGCCTGCATTTTCTTTTCTATCCTTACTGGATTTTTGAAAGGCTCTTCATCCAATATACCATGTTTCTCAATAAGCTTTTCAGGACTAGTTTCACCGATACTGTTAGCGCAACTTCTACAGATGTTTACAGTCTTCTTGCTTTCCTCATCGCCAAAAGTAACGACATCATGCTTTTCCTTGTTGCATATGTTGCATTTGTCTTGATGTGTCCCAGAAATTTTTATCTTCACTATTATAATTTGGTCTACTTTTATTAATTTTTACAAATCTGGCAACCTGAATGTCAATTTCTTTCCAATTAGTTTGTCCATTATTTTGAAGAACAATTTGGTGGTTCTTATGTGGTCATGCAGTAGAATTATTTCATTTGATCCTTGGAAATTCAATCCTCTTCCACCTTCAGGTACATTTTCTTCCATTCTCTTAAACACATCTTTAGGAGTTTTAATGTAGCGAACATACAACCCATCAATAGCCCATTCCATGACATCGTAAGTCCAGTAAACATCAACGTCTTTTAGAAGCCCCGCATCATCGAACCATTTGTAGTTTATTCCTTTGAACTTTGGCTGGCTGTATCCTGATTTCTTCAGAAAATCTTGTAAAGATTGAAAATTATCTCCACCACCTTTGTCCCCATAAGAGAATCTGAAAACCTTTGCAGGCCTTTTGATACCAGCCTGTTTATACAAGTTATCAATCATCTCATCGGTTTTTTTAATTTGTTCCAAGCATTCTTCAAGTGGCAGTTTTGAAAAATGCGGATGATTGTATGTATGATTGCCTAAGATGAATCCATGTTTGATTAGATAGATTCCTAATTCGGGCCTCTTTTCGAGATTGTCGCCTCTGCAAAACCAGATTGCGGGCATCTCCTTTGAAACAAGATAGTCGATCTTCCGTTTTGCATATCGTGACGGACCATCGTCTATAGTCAAATAAACAATCTTAACCATCCAATCACTTCATATCCTGAACTCTTCCCATTCAACCTTCTTTTTATCAACTAGTTCTTTTATCTTTTTCTGGTTAGTCGAAAGTTTGCTGTCGCCAGACTTTACTTCAAGGAAAGTTATCTTCTTCGGGTCGCCTTTGGAATAGCCGTCAAAAACTACAAGGTCTATAGGATCACCGAGCCATTTTACATCATGTGGATCATGCTTGAATTTCTCCAAGAAAGGAATAAGTCTTTCAAGAGTCTTGCCTGACAAAGTCCTTGCACTCCTAGCAATTGCATCTTCCCTTATGTTTCTCTCTTCCTTTTCCAGCCATTCTTTCACTCTTTGTTCAAACTTAATGGACCATTCCTTGTTCTTGTAGACTAGATAGAAAATCACTCCAATAAGCGAAACGATTATCAAAACTGTAAGATCAATCATAATGCTATTATGGTAAACATAAAAGAAAACTATTTTGATTCAGTAACATATCTGTCAACCAAAGGCATTAAAGTCTCTGTATAATCTTTGTATGCAGTTCTAGCATCAGCCAGATAGACCTCTTTATTAGCCGTCAGCCAATTTGTAACATCGGACAAGATTTTTTGGTAATGCATTCTTTTAAATTCCATGGAATAAGGTGCAACATCCCTTTTCACATCTGGAATATAGATTTCAAAATATCTTCTAACGGTATTTATCTGTGCCTCCACAAGCTCGTCGTCAGTAGGTCCTCTTTTTTCTTTAGATATGCTATGATAAAGTGCATGCCATTCATGATGAATAAAAAGTCCAAGTGAACTACTAAGTACATTGTTGTATGTTTCATCATCTGTCAATGATTCCTCGTCTACACATGTAACAGGTCTTCTTACAGGATGCATACAAGTCTAATTAACAATGGAAAATCAGTCTTTTTATTCAATTAAATTATGTACATTGTTCAAATGATTATCCTTGCATCTATCGCAACAGCGCCTTCTTCAGAAACAACCAGAGGATTTATGTCAAATTCCTTTATCTCTGGATTCTCTTCAAGTATCTTTGAAACCCTTGTAATAACATTTATGACAGCTTCGATGTCATACTTCTTGCCTCTATAGCCTGACAGTATGTCATGACCTTTAGTCTCTTTAATCATCTCAAGACAGTCATTTTTGTTTAACGGTACGACTCTTATGCTAAATTCCTTCAACAGTTCTGTGAAAATACCACCCATCCCAAAAACTACAACCTTGCCGAAAGTAGGATCCTCCTTGCCGCCCACAATGACCTCTTGTCCGCCTGTCACCATCTTCTGCACAAGCACACCCTCTATCTTGGCCTTTGGTAGCTTCTTTTTGACATTCTTATTGATATCCTCAAAAGCCTTCCTTGCTTCATGCTCGTTATTTACATTCAATACCACTCCGCCAACATCGGTTTTATGTATAACCTGGGGCGAAACCACCTTCATAACTACAGGAAATCCTATCTTCTTGCCTGCAGTCACAGCCTCTTCTACAGTCTTGCAAAAATTAGACCTGACTAATGGTATCTTGTAGCTATCCAGAACTTCCCTTGATTCCAGCTCTGTCAGATTGTTCCTTTTGCTTGCCAACACTTTCTTGAAAATAACCTTTGGAGCTGTCATATCTATTGAATTATATCTCTAGTATTAATATATTTATGGTACTGTCCGAGATTCTAACACCAATAATAACCTATTTGACAGGCCTGATAGACATAAACATCTACTTGGGGGTACTTGCAGCAACCTTCCTAGAGACAGTTTTCCCTCCAATACCAAGCGAGATAATAATGCCTCTTGCAGGATATCTTGCCCTGTTCGCTGGATTCGGCTATCTCAGACTTTTAATAGTCATTTTAGCAGCAACAATAGGATCTACCTTGGGAGCTACCGTAATTTACTATCTTTCTTTGAAGGCAGGCAGAGGTTTCATCTTGAAATATGGCAAGTACATGATGATAAACAAGAGCAAGGTCGACATGGCCGAAAGATGGTTCAAACATTATGGTGGTTTAGCAGTCTTCCTTGGCAGGATGGCTCCTGGTGTAAGGGAGTTGATATCTGTGCCGGCAGGTCTGGCTAAGATGCGTATAGACAAGTTCTTACTTTACACGTTTGCCGGGTCTTTTGTATGGTCTGCTTTCTTGGTCTCAATAGGTTATTTCATAGGACAGACATGGCAAAGCATAGTCGTTGAAAAAGTGGTTAGCATATTAGGAATAGTCATTCTGTTGGCAGTAGCTTCCTATGTTATCTTCAGATGGTTCATGAGGCAGCAGATAGCTACTTCAATTCTTTCAAAGTCTTGATGTCGCACACTTCAAAATAGTCAATCTCAGCATTGGCAACAATCTCATCTTTCCTTTCCTCTGGTATGTCCAATTCAATCATTGTATAATCCTGCATGTCCATAAGTTGAGCTTTGTTTCCAGAAGTCGACAACACCTGAGCTTTCTTCTTCAGGACGATTGGCACATCAACGTTGTCATGAGACGGTCCTATCATGCTCCTTCTAGTGTTGTCCAACAGACCTATCGCGTCTATCCTGACCTTGGCGTGACCATGTTTGAGCTATCAAGTTTTTAGCTATGATATTTACCCGAGGTCGACACCTGCACCTTCTCTATCCTGCATGGCGCATCGTCAATCAGTATAAACCCGTTAGGTTTTACATCTTTTATTAATGCATTAGTTTTCTCTAACTTTATCACCTTACTTTAATTATTTGGATTAATCATTTATATTCTTTTTATTCTAAGTTATCTTTACATGGCCAAAGATTCAATCGAAGGCACTATAGAAAGATACAACGAAACAGCAGCAGATTATGCTAAAAACAGATACGACCTATCAAAATACCCTCAGGTTATAAAAGACTTGTACAAATTTGTAACCTATACTAATCCAAATGATCTTGTTCTAGATGTAGGATGCGGACCCGGAAGAGATATGAACTATTTTTTGGGCAATGGCAGAAGAGCCATGGGCATAGATTTTTCACAAGAGATGATAAATGAGGCTAAGAAGAGAGTTTATGCTGAAGTTTTACACATGGATATGAGAAGAATGTTATTTGAGGATGAAATGTTTGATGGCATATGGTCTTGTGCATCTTTCCTACATATTCCAAAGTCCGAATCAATGCAAACCTTGCAAGAATTCAGAAGGGTGCTTAAACCAAAAGGTCTGTTATACATTTCCGTAAGAGAAGGGACAGGCGAGAATGTGAACGATGGAAAATTCTATTCTAATTATCAAAAAGACGAGTTTGAAAGTTTATTGGAAAAATCAGGTTTTCACGTGTTAGATTTGTATGTTAGCAAAGACGAAAGAGGGATAAATTGGATGAGCACTTTTGCAGAAAAAGTTTAAAGGCTTCTTATCGCCATCTTCGAACCGCATGCTTCACATGACATGTAGTCAATCCTTCCTTCAGTTGAAAGTTTAGTATCAGGGTTCTTGCATGATTTGCATAGCACAAACTCGTTCACATAGTTCTCAAGCATTTTCTGCAGGTCTTCATTGTTCTTATGGCCGTAAAGGACAAGCTGGTTGCCTTGAATGTTTCCCGCCATTGCTAGTTCCTTGTAGATGTATTTTGATAAGTGCTTCGGATCCCTCATCAGAGTTTCTACAATTTCTATGAAATTGTGTATGATTGTCTTGTTGCCCTGTTCACTGGATTTGAAAACAGGCATCTTGAATCTGCTTACATATTCTGATTTCTCAGGCACTTTGCTCAGTGCTTCATCCAGCATCTGCTCGTAATCGAATTCCATAAAAGAATCACCTAGCTATAACGCCTTAAACTTCCCCAAATTAGGTTCAAATACAGAACCCTCTTCCAAAAGTTTTGTGACAACAGTCTCTACATCTCTTTCATCAAGCTTGCTTTTTTCCAATATTGTGTTCAGATCAACGCCATTCCCCTCATCCATCTCGCATATTATCTTAAATACAATCTCTTCAGAGTCTTTCTTGTCAACTTTCTTCTCCGCTGAAGACAATACAGTTCCAGCCTCCTCTTCGCTCAATCCAGTGCTTTCCATGACATAATTCCTGGCACTTTCCTTACCATCAACATTAGCTATCTTCTTTATGCTTTCCTTGAATTCTTTCAGTCTTGACATCTCTCTCAAAATCTCCAGTCTCCTCAATGATACGTAATCCATATTTTCAACAACTTTCATCACCTCAGGCATTATGTACAGCTCTTCTTTGTACTGTCTGACTTTCCCTATAACTAAAATCTCTTCACCCGGTTTGAAGTTTTCATATTTCTTCACATCCTCGCCGAAAGCCTTGACCCTTATCTGGCCGCTCCCATCATCTATTGTAAAGGAAACATAACTGCCATCAGCATTCACATACTTCTCCACCAAGGTAGCAATCATGTTCGTCCTGACTATCTTCCTGCCAAATCCATCTACTATATAGCTAGGCGTAAGCTCGTCCTTGCTGCCTTGGAAAAACCTGCCATCTACAACCTCTATTATCCTTGCTTTGACTGCAGGCATACGCGTAATCTCTATACAATACCACCTTTAACTAAACTTAAGTTCATAGAGATAAAAATATCAATTATGCCGATTAGTACAGCACCTTATACAAGGAAGTATTATCATACTAAGTCGCGTGGTAGCGAAAGCACTGTAGTTTGTGACGGTTGCAAAAGGTCAGTGCCTAGATACAAGACGTTCACAAAAATAAGAAGATTCGGTTTAAATGATCCTGTTCTAATGCAGCAAGTTGACAGAAGATTTATACACATGATGACAAGCAAGCTGAGATACTGTCCTTCTTGTGCCAGACATAGGGGAATAGTGCAGCCAGGAAAGAGCATAAGAAAGAGTCACATGCAAAGGTGATTTAGTATAGTTGATGAGGGAAGACAAAGACCAGCCTTAAGAGGATTTCTCTATAGGAAGATTACTGAAAAGAAGGAAAAACCAGACGCTAAGAATGTCCCATTTATAGGCGGCTTGCCTAAATTCTCTGTTAAAAGACCAGAAGCTCCTATAATCGAAAGACCAGAAGACATGAGCACTACAAATATCACTTATCCTCTGATAGATCCTTTCGCTTCTGTCAGCGTCAAGTGGGATGATGAGAAGAAAGAAGTTTTATACAAAGTCAATGAGCCGCAGATAACGCAGGAAGACAGAGATATAATCAAGAAGATATCCGGCGCATTGATGGAAGTAATAGACATAGACATAACTGCGATAAAGGACGGAAGCAAAATCATAGACTACATAGAAGACAAAGTAAGAGGAATAATCAAAGACTACAGGATGTACGTTACGCCAGAGCAATACATGAGGATAATGTATTACATATACAGGAATTTTGTCGGACTGAATGAGATAGAGGCGATAATGCAGGACGGCAACATAGAAGACATAAGCTGCGACGGAGTCAACATACAGATTTACGTCATCCATAGGAAGTTCGGTTCACTGAAGACAAACGTGATGTTCACTGACCCGAAGACGCTGGGAGACTTTGTCATAAAGCTCGCCCAAAGATGCGCAAGGTATGTCAGTTATGCAGAACCGATATTGGATGCGACACTGCCAGATGGAAGCAGAGTAGCTGCGACACTTGCGACAGATGTAGCGGTAAGAGGAGGGACTTTCACCATAAGGAAATTCTCCGAGCATCCGTTCTCGCCTACAGAACTTATAAAGATGGGCACAGCTTCGTCAGAGATGTTCGCTTATTTCTGGTACTTGATGGAACACAAATCATCCGGAATAGTAGTTGGTGGAACAGGAACAGGAAAGACGTCATTCCTAAATTCGATAGCGATGTTCATACCGCCAGAGGCAAAGATAGTCTCCATCGAAGACACACGTGAATTGAGATTGTCACACAATCATTGGATATCTGGAATCTCAAGAGTCGGCTTCGGAACTGCCGCGGCAAGCGGCGAAAAATACGGCGAGGTTACACTTTTCGATTTGCTGAGAGAGACATTCAGGCAGAACCCAGATTATGTGATTGTAGGAGAGACAAGAGGCGAGGAGACATATGTCATGTTCCAGGGCATGGCAAGCGGCCACTCATCTTTGAGCACATTCCACGCAGGAAGCGTTGAAACATTGGTGAAGAGACTGACAACCGCTCCGATAAACCTTTCGCCTACACTCTTGGAAAGCCTGAGCTTTGTAGCCGTGATGACGCATGCAAAAGAAAAAGGAGCCTCATCAAGAAGAGTAAAGGATATTGTAGAGATAGTTTCAGTAGATCCTAGGACTGACGAGATGGCGACAAATATTGTATTTCAATGGAATCCGACAGTCGACAAGTTTGATAAGGTAAACGAGAGTGTCATGGCTAGAAGGATTTCAAGCAATATAGGAGCAGCTTATGAAGATGTCATAAAAGAGATAGAAAACAGAAAGAAAGTTTTGGACTGGATGGTCTACAAGGAAATGATAGGATATGTAGATGTGACGAGGTTCATAAACGAATACTACAAAGAGCCTGCGAGAATACTGACTCAGATAGGAGAGATTCCAGCACAAACAGTGAAGAGTAAAAAGGAAGAAGTTGTCGTGGTCGCAGAAAAGCCTAAGAGAGAAAGACCTAAAAGGATTTCTATACTAGATTTGCTGGGATTCAGGATGGTGAGGGAGAAGGATTTAAAACAGCCTGACATATCTGAAAAGAATCAGAATACAGAAAGCCCTGTAAGCCAGAATGTAAACGAAGTGCAAGAAAACGAAGAAAACAAAGAATCTCTTTCAGGACTGCTGGGTTCAAGGAAATCGAGGGATGTCAAATGACAAGCCTTTCAGTTCTGCTGTTTGGTTCGATCGCATCAAAATACCAAGACTCATTCACATTTCTCAGACCA
>DATDXT010000064.1:0-8298 GCA_035289185.1 archaeon
TTTGCAGATCTAAAATGCATGGATGCTGGAAAATTCGAGGTGCAGATAGCGGCCGATGCGGGAGCGGATTACATAACAATCCTTGGTGCATCTTACGAGAACAACATAAAAGAATTCATCGATGAATGCAAGAAATCAAAGGTGAAATCAGTAGTCGACTCCATAAACTGTCCGAACGATAAGATTCTAAGGACTCAAGACATGGGCATAGATGTCATAGAATTGCATACAGGCTACATGAACAAAGTAGGTTCCAGGCCATGGGATGACATAGAACAAATCTACAACAAGGCAAAAGTCCCAATATTCATGAGCGGTGGGATGGGCTCGGCCAACTTGAAGGATATGGAAAGATTCAAACCCAAGATAGATACTGTTGTCGTTGGCAGAGCGATTGTTTATTCAGACAATCCTAAGGAGGAAGCAAAGAAGATAAGGAGCATTCTTGATACGTTTTAACTTGTACCATGATCAGAGATTATTACAATACGTTGAAAGTTTTTTTGGCTAATAGCATTGCCTATTTCCTTTCTGTATTTTTCTACATCTTCTGGAGCCATTAATGCTTCAAGGTTTTGTTCTATAAATTCCACCAGCAATGCATATCTAAGCATCCTCTCTTTGTCTATATCTGCAAGTTCTGGTTTTCCTTCATCCAATCTTGCATTAGCTTGATAAGCGCTTCTGTTAATTCCATTTATGTATGCATTTACAGCTAACTTTACAACGTCATATGGAATCTTAACTCCATCCTTATACGCAGAATTTACCATCTTATCAGCTGCATCTGCAGCGTTTGTATACTTGCTTCCCTTTAGGTAATCATGCATACTTCTAGCCCCGACTACCGGTTCTTTTGTATCAAATACATCTACCATGAAAATCACTGTTACTATTTTAAAGTAACTAAAAGTATATAAAGCTTAGTTTAGAAGCGCTCAGATAGGGATTTGAACCCTAAAGGGGCAGAGCCCCACTAGCTTTCCAGGTTCGCTCAAAATTTCTTTTGTCTAGCGCCCTAGCCAGGTTAGGCGATCTGAGCTTGTAAAATAGAATTGACAGTTAACTTAATTAATCAAGTTCTTCATCCCTCAATGAATTGGGTATCTTGATGAATATGAACTTGCAATTATTGCATTCAAAAGATTCAGGATAAGCAGCTTCCAATACAGTTAATTGATCAGATCTGCACTTCGGGCATTCGACCATATTTTAATTATCAGTGCCAACTATTAAATGTGTACGAGCAGCTTGTCACTGTAGGAATCATTGTGATCTTGGTTGGATTCGGGTTAGTAATCATAGGTTCTATCTTGAACACATCTAAATCTAACTCAAACACAAAGACTGAGTGGGGCTTCTTCGGTTTGATCGGACCTTTCCCTATAGGTTTCGGCTCTAGCAAGCAATCCTTTCTGTTTACAGTCGCAATGGCAGCAATATTCATAACGATGTTCATAATTCTCAACTATCTTTACCGATGACTTTATAAAGTTTAGTATTGTAGTTTTATTTGGTGAGTCAAATGGGATACGGTTCAGTTTATGGAAACAGAGATGAGCACCCAAACATAACAGGAGAAGAAGTAAGATATCTGGACAGATTGTTTTCAAAGGCTTTGGTCAATACAGATTTTGGAAAAACTTCCAGGGAAGCGAATGTTTACGGATGGCCTATAATGGAAAGAGTCGACGGTGCAGAAAAATTATACCAACATACAGGAATGATCTTTTTCGGTGATAATTGGTTTGCTTTCAGGAAAATTTCAGATACAAAAGAATACAGAATGTCACTTGGCAAACTCCAATCAGCCGACTTACTTCAAACGTCAAAATCAATTTCAGAAAAATTGAAGGCTTCTATAGAGCAAGCATTGGTTGATGTAGAAGGTCTTTGTATACCATCCAACATAAAGCCCGATGCAGTTTACAGATCTTCTGATTTCAAGAGTGGTGCGTGGCAAGTTTATGCAGAAGTTAGGAAATTTGTGCCGGACATCCTATCGCATGCTGTGAGCAGAGCTACAATAAAAAGAAGATATGACTATTTGCAGGCAAAACAAAACAATTTTGATACAGTATTGGGATCATTAAAATCTTATATTGAAAGAGAAGAAACATCAGAAGCTTTATCAAAAGAAGATATAAAATTCCTTTGAGTAAATGTTAAACCCCTTTATAAAATTTATTCCCAGTTAGTTATTTGTGCTTAAACTATGCCTAACACAAGACAAAGATGGTTGGATTTGTGGCGAAGGGTAAATGCCAAGGGAGAGAGCATATCGGTTTATAGCAGGATAGCCGCGAAATACTCTACAGAAGGCAGATACTATCACAACATCGACCATATAAAATATTGTTTGGAAGAGTTGGATAACGTAAGAGACATTGTAGTGGATAAGGACGAGGTAGAGATGGCGATATTCCTGCATGATGTTGTTTATGATACCGGGGCAAAAGACAATGAAGAAAAAAGTGCACAGTTTGCACGCGAATTGCTCACAAAGATGGGCATTGAGAACTATTTTATAAGACGTGTCTGCAAGCATATCTTGTCCACAAAACACGACAAGCCGACCGACGATGCAGATTCTCAGATAATCATGGACATAGACTTTTCTTATCTGGGATTTATACCAGAAGCTTTTGACGAATGCAGGAGAAATATCAGGAAAGAATATGGTTGGGTCGGGGAGGAAGAATTCAACAAACATACAGCACTTTTCTTCCAACAGTTCTTAGATAGGCCGTCAATCTATTCTACAGAACATTTTAGGAAAAAGTATGAGAATCTAGCCAGAGAAAATCTGACCAGACTTATCGAAAAAAAGTAAAACTTATAAAGCAACTAAAACATCTAATTAATTGATTGTTATGTTCAGAACAGCCATGTTGTTTGCAGTATTGACTGGTATATTCCTTGCAGTAGGATATCTTCTGGCTGGTACAGGAGGAATGACTTTCGCTTTGATATTAGCTTTTGTCATGAATTTCTTCAGTTATTGGTTCTCGGACAAGATTGTGCTTTCTATGTACAAAGCAAAGGAAGTAAGCAAGGAACAGAATCCGAAGTTGCATGAGATTGTTGAAAAGATAGCTGATAATGCAAAGATACCAAAGCCAAAAATTTATTTTGTTGATACAGACATGTTAAATGCTTTCGCTACTGGAAGATCTCCCAAGAAAGCAGCAGTCGCAGTAACGAAAGGCATAATGAATGCACTTGACGAAGATGAATTGGAAGGAGTTCTATCGCATGAGATATCGCATGTAAAGAATAGAGATACATTGACTTCAACTATGGCTGCAACAATAGGCGGTTCTTTGGCCTTTTTAGCCCAGATGGCATGGTACAGCTTGATTTTAGGAGGCAGAGGCAACAGACAAGGTGGAGGCAATCTTATAATGTTGCCGTTATTGATTTTGGCGCCGCTTGCCGCCTCATTGGTTCAGATGGCAATTTCCAGGCAAAGGGAATTTAAAGCAGATGAAAAAGGATCAATAATTTCCAAGAAACCCATGTCATTGGCATCAGCTTTGTTAAAGATAGAGAACAGTGTTTCTAAAGTCAAGTTGAAAGGAAATCCTGCTACTGCAAGCATGTTTATTGTCAATCCATTTAGAGGAGACAGCTTCGTCCACATGTTCATGACTCATCCTCCTACAGCAAAAAGAGTGGAGAAATTGAAAGAAATGGCACATAAGATGAAAGTCTAGATTCATTTAATCAGAAATACAAATACATAATTGATGAGAAATTTAGAAGAAGTCGTTTTTGTAGATGATTCTTCAAAGAGGAATTCTGCAAACTATTGGAAGAAAGTTTACGGTAAAAATCCAGGCACTTTCCTGATAGCAATTTCAAGATTGTTTCTTATACTGATTTCTAAATATTTTCCAGGCATGAGATTCAAGCTCGCTTTGTTGAGACTTTCCGGCATGAAGATAGGAAAAAATGTCGACATAGCGCCGTCAACTCTAGATCCATCATTTCCTCATCTAATAGAAATAGGAGATGGTGCAACCATAGGTTGGGATGTAATGATTTTATGCCATGAATTTACAAGAGACAAGTTCAGGAAAGGAAAAGTAGTCATAGGCAAGAATGCTACGATAGGTGCAAGAAGTCTGGTATTGGCCGGTGTTACTGTAGGAAACAATGCAGTTGTCGGTGCATGCTCTCTTGTAAACAAGAATGTCGAGCCTAACTCTATCGTTGGCGGAGTTCCTATAAAGCCGTTGGACATAAAGCCAGTGAATAAACCGAAGAACTCGGCAAAGAAAAACAAGTAGACAATCAAGACTTATAAAGATTACATCTAAACTTATTTTGATAAGTCATGTCATTGAAATACAAGTTATTCGGAACTCCGGGCAGCTTGGAAGAATTTGCCCATAAAATGAACAGAAAAGGCTACAAGCAAGTCGATATAAAAGATAGCACTGATTATCATTGGTATAGAATAAACACAGAAGATGGCAGGTTTGGCTGGTTTTATCCTTATAATACTGCAGCTGATATAGCTATGTCTAGAGGGGATTTTTACAATTCAACAATATCAGCAGGCGATAGAATAAGAGAAAAAAAACAGAAAAATGTTGCAGCTAAAAAAATACAAGAAACTTTTGGAAAGTATGGAATTCAAGTAAACAACAAAGACAGTCAGTAGATTTAAAGGACTAATTCTAAAACAAAGTATTATGAAAGAAGCATTGCTGCTGTCAAAGGAAGACATGTACTTTGTAAGGACAGACAAGGATTTCAGCACAAAAGATGGAGTCATAAAAGCCAAGGAACTTAGCAAAAAGAAGTACGGAGACAGAATAAGAACTCATCTTGGAAAGGAATTTCTGGTGGCCAAACCAACAATACTGGATATAATTGAAAAGAAAGTAAAAAGGTCAGCTCAAGTCATCCTGCCAAAGGACGCAGGAATAATCTTGGCTTACACTGGAATAAGACCAGACAGTCTGGTCCTGGACGCTGGGACTGGCACTGGCTATCTTGCAATATTCATCGGTAACTTTGTATCTCAGGGTAAAGTCATAACATATGAAAAGGATAAGAGTTTTTTCAAGATAGCTGGAGAAAACATAAAAGCCACAGGACTGACCAACATAAAGATAAAGAACAGAGATGTCACAAAGGGAATAGAAGAGAAGAATGCTGATCTTATAACTCTCGATTTACAGGATTCTGACAAAGCAATCAAGCATGCTTACAAAGCCTTGAAGATAGGAGGCTATCTGGTAGTCTATTCACCGACAGCAGACCATCTTATGAAGGTCGCAAAAGCAATCCAAAAGCAAAACTTTAATGACATCAAAACAATAGAAAATATTATAAGGGAGTGGCAGACCGAAAGGACTGTGAGGCCGAAGACAATGGGACTTATGCATACAGGTTTCATCACATTTGCAAGGAAAATTTGAAATGACAGAAGAAAAGAACTATGAAGTAGCAGAAGGAGGACCTAACATAACACCGGAAATGATAAGGAATGTCCACCAGACTCTGGAGACACGTGGTTTGCTTTATTATTCTGAAGGAAAGATTTACGTACCTACAGAAAAAGGATGGAGATTGCTTACAGACATCAAGCCAGTCAGGGAAGAGATACATGCACATGGACATCCTGACATAACAGCTACAAGCGAGACTGTGATTGGTTTCACCAAGCTGGAAAATCTTCATGAATCAAAGGAAAAACACGGGATAATAGGCGTAAAAGCCAGCAAGTCTTCCAAAGAATTGAGCGACAGTATGAGAGACAGTTTGAAAGGGGCAAGCAAAGTTCACGTGATTGTTGAGATAGATGATGTTGTTGCAGAGAAATTCACAGCTTACGGTTCGCCTGCATTGAAATTGAACAGCGAAGAGGAGATTATCATAAGGAAGAACGATGATATACATGGAAATACCGCTGTTATAATGGCCGACAAGGCCTCAATGGACATCAACAGAGAATTTGTTGAGAAGCTGAAGAATCCTCATTCAAGGATAAAGATAATTTTGGAGATAAAGTAAAGATTTACCTTATTTTGCGAAAGAAGCCATATTTTGCCTTCGTTGTTATATGTAAACTCACCGGAAATGCACACCCGATAACTTGGTATATAGTAAAAGACAATAATTTTATAAATGTTAGAAAATTTAGAAATTAAACCTTCTGAGGATTTGGCGTATTGGATAGGTGTTGCACAAACAGATGGATGTTTTAATAAATACATAAATAAACACAACGGAAAAATAAGATACCGTGTAGATCTTGTAGTAGGAGAAAAATCATTGCCTATGCTGATAAAATTCAACCGACTATCTTATAATTTATTTAAAAGGAAATCTGGTATATGGAAACTAGGAAATGGCGAATTTGGTACATACATAAGTGTGAAAGAATTATTGGCGACCTTTGTAAAACTGAATATAATATTCGATGATACGCCCAGTCCACCAAATTGGACAAAACATGACGAAAAACCTTTTGGAGCATATTTAGCTGGAATTATTGATGGCGACGGAAATGTAGAAATTAAAAGACCAAAATATCTTCAATGTATGATTAGGATATTTGACGGTAGCAGCCAGGATGAATTAGCATTATCAATAAAAAATATGTTAAAATGTTCCGTAAAAATTTACAAGTTTCAAAAAATGAAAAATCTTCATAACAAAAATACTTTATGTACATGGTACGAACTACATTTTCTATTATCTAATAAAAATTCAGAATTTTTCTATAATTACATCTTACCACATTTAACTATAGAACATAAAAGAGATAAAACATCTAAATTCTTAGAAACAAGATATTTTGTGTATAACTTAGATTAATTTACATAAAACCACAGAATTCTTATTAGTGGGGCCGTAGTCTAGTTTGGTCTAGGATTCGAGATACATATACGAAAAGTTTGGGACCTTGCGGCCTGAGAATGGTTAACCATCAGGAATTCAAATCTCAGCGGCCCCATTAACCTTTAAGTTCAAAGAGTAAAAAGTATTTTACATGGCGAAAGCAAACCCAATGATGATTACAATAGCAGTAGCAGTCATAGCTTTTATAGCAGGTTTTGTCTTATCGTACTTAATGTTCAATCCTATGTTAGCTACGAATCAACCTTCATGTGACAATCAGCAGACAACGTCAGGAACACAACAAACAACCCAAACAACCCAAACAACAGTACAGACTACTGTTTTTGATCTGCAGATTCCCAAATTGGAAGTGTTCAATCCATCATTAGGCAGGGGAAACACGCTTGTCTTCAGTGGAACAATAAATGACCAGTCTTTTAATTCTGTAGGAGCAGTCGAGATAAATGCCACTTTGACGAACAACAGCAATAAAGTTATAGTTGGCGGAACTTTCACTTCTGTAGCTAACGGAACATTTGAAGGAAGATTAAATGTACCATATACTTTGGGTTATCTTGGAGACTACATCTTGAACGTGCAGGCACATCTCAATAACAGATGGACTCCTGTAAAGACTACAAAAATTGCAATAACCAACTAAAAATGAATAATTTTCACTTCAATCTATTTTCGGATGGTCATGTCTAATGTCTACAAGGGATGGTATTTTTAAGCTTTAATTCTAACATCTAGTATAAGGAATGTTTATGGCAGAAGAGACAATATGGGAAGGAGAACTCATAGAGAACAGAGTAGTCATCTGGGGAGATGAAGCCATACCTTTGTATGATGAGGGCGGCTACGGCAAGCCACAGCCAGAGGAAACTCCAGACAGGTTAGAGATAGATCTGGTAGAAGCAGTTTTCTTGGTCGAGAAGGGAAAGATAAAAGTCTATAAAAAGGAGGAAGGGAAGAAAAAGAAAATGGATTTCAGGGACATGTACGATTATGCTGCAAAAAATGTCAACCAATTTCAACCGCAGTATGTAGTCTATCGTGATTTGCGGGACAGAGGATACCTTGTAAAGACAGGCTACATCTTCGGTGTCCATTTCCGCGTTTATGAAAGAGGCGTAAAATTAAAAAGAGGACCTAAGGCTGCACATGAGCATACAAAATTCGTCGTCCATTGTGTACCAGAGGAGTCAGCGTTCAGTTTGCCGGAGATGTCCCGTGCAGTAAGACTAGCACATAACATCAGAGCGACATTCGTATGGGCTGTCTGCGATAGGGAGAACAAAGTCACCTTTTATACGATACAGAGGTTCACACCTTAGGTTTATATAATGCAGTAGGTAAAGTAGTTTAAACGGTGATTTCATGGGAAGAATAAAAACAACTGTTATAAAAAGAGTAGGAATGAAAGCATATGAGAATAAC
>DATDXT010000065.1:0-3325 GCA_035289185.1 archaeon
TGAAGTCTTAAAGGATGTAACTTTCAAATTAGCACCAGTAACTGACAAAGAAGCTGATGACATGATATCTTCAATTAAAATGAAAAAAATTCTAGAAGGTGTTAGAGGAGAAAAGCCCTCAGACAAAGCTAAATTATCTGAGTGCATACAAAAACTCTCACAACTTGTGACAGATTTTAAAGAAATCAAAGAGCTTGACATGAATCCAGTATTAGTAATGGAACAAGGCAAAGGCTGTAAGATTTTAGATGTTAGAATAGGACTCTGACTATCTATATTCCAAAAATCATTTTTACTATGATCTGAATATTTATACAACTTCGAGCAACCTTTTATATGCCGATCAGAACTGGCAAAGAATACATTGATAGTCTACGTGGAAGAAAACTCAAAATTTTCCTATTTGGTGAAGAGATAAAAGATCCTGTAGAACATCCAATAATTCGTCCTTCAATTAATGCAGTAGCTGAGACGTATGATTTAGCAGTAAGAGAAGAAGAACTTGCGTCAGTGCAATCTTCCATCAGTGGTAAAAGGGTAAATCGTTTCTTACACATTGCTGAAAGTGCTCAAGATTTAGTTTTCCAAAATAAGATGCAAAGAAAGATGGGACAAAACACTGGAACATGCTTTCAACGTTGCGTTGGTATGGATGCAATAAACTCACTTCATTCTACTACATATGAAATAGATGAAAAACATGGAACAAAATATCATAAAAGATTGCTTGATTTTATAAAAATGATGCAAAATGAGAACTTTGTCATTGGTGGTGCAATGACTGATCCCAAAGGGGACAGGAGTAAAGGTCCTGCAGAACAAGTTGATCCCGACATGTTTGTTCATGTTGTAAAAAGAGATGATAAAGGAGTTTACGTTACTGGTGCAAAAGCGCATCAAACTGGTTGTATCAACTCGCACTGGATAATAATAATGCCTACCTTAAGACTGACAGAAAATGACAAAGACTATGCTGTAGTGGGAGCATTCCCAGCAGATGCACCAGGTATAACCTACATTTATGGTCGCCAGTCATGTGACACACGAAGCATGGAGGAAGGCGATATAGATTCTGGAAATGCTCAATATGCCGGACAGGAGGCAATGATAATTCTTGATAATGTGTTTATTCCATGGGACAAAATCTTCATGGATGGAGAATACGAATTTGCATCAATGCTTATTGAAAGATTCACTTGTTATCACAGAAGAAGCTATGTCTGTAAAACCGGACTAGGTGATGTGTTAATTGGTGCTGCATCAACAATATCTGATTACAATGGCATACCAAATGTTTCTCATATCAAAGATAAATTAGTCGAGATGACTCATCTTAACGAATCTATATTCGCAGCAGGTATAGCATCTTCATATCAAGCACATAAGCTGAAATCAGGAGTGTATCTTAACGATGACATGTTAGCTCAAGTTTGCAAGCATAACGTTACCAGATTTCCATATGAAATAGGCAGACTTGCACAGGATATTGCTGGAGGACTTGTGGTAACTATGCCGTCTGAAAAAGACTTTAGACATCCTGAAGTAGGTCCTCTTTTGAAAAAATACTTGGTAGGAAGAAAAGGAGTTGATGTTGAAAACAGAATGAGAATATTTCGATTAATTGAGAACATGACCATGGGAAGAAATGCTGTAGGATATCTTACAGAATCCATGCACGGAGCAGGTTCTCCACAGGCACAAAGAATTCAGATTGCTCGTCAAATGCAACTAGGTTACAAGAGACAATTAGCAAAGAACTTAGCTGGCGTTAAAGATGACAATGAAGAAATAAACGAATCGTCAGAATATTTTAAAAGAGTATTCAGATTAAATTCAGAAGACTAACTCAAAAATCTATCCTATATTTGAATTTCTTAGGTAAAAAATAAAAAATAATAGATTAGGAAACTTGAACGCTTCCTGTCATCCATGGGTGAACCATACAGAAGTAATCAACTGAACCTGATGAATCAAACGTATGCTCATAGGATTTTCCACCTATCAACAAACTACTATCAAACATTCCACTTGGTCCATTTGCAGGACTTCCACTTGTAACAGTATGTGCAGCAGTGTCATCATTTGACCAAACAACAGTATCACCTTTCATGATGGATACAGATGATGGATTGAAGCAGTTGTTGGACTCTTCACAACCCGGTACTGATGTTCCAGCGGGTATTGATACCTCAACTGTCATTGGTCCGGTAGGTTCTTCCATTACTGGTTTGCTAGGTTCTTCCATTACTGGTTTGCTAGGTTCTTCCATTACCGGAGGTACAGTATTAGGAGCTGTTGGAGTAACAGGTGATTGAAATTGACCACCTATAGATGCAATACCTACCCCTACTGCAACAATGGCAATAGTCCAAGCAATAGCTGCTTTATCGATTGCGGCCATAAAATGCGTTAAAATTTATCTAATTATAAATGATCTTATGATTCTGTGATTGGTTTAGTTAGAAGAAAGTTTAGATTTTATTTTTTATCGTCTTTATTTTTTGATTGAGCATCAGTATAATCCTTTAATTCTGAAATTTTTTCATTATATAATTCACGTTCTGAACTTTCAGTTTTTTTAAAATCTTTATAGTATTCCTTATCATCATCTGGAATATCAAAATCATCTAACTCTTTAGGCAGTTGATTGTCTTTATTCTTTGAATCAAAATCAAATGAATCCGATAATTCATGTTCCTTTTTAGTTTTCCTTAATTGTTTGCCAATCATAACAGCAATAATTATAGCAATAATAATATAATTAATTGGAGGAGTGAGAACTCTAGTTACATATCCAACTTGTGGTATTACATATGCAACTTTTCCAATGTATTCTTCTTCTGTTATTGGAAAGTCAGTTCCCGGAATTGAAGCTGGGTTTGCATCTCCTTTGGTTCTAATGGTATAAGGATCTTCATTGAGTATTGCAGCAACCCTATGTACAATTACACGATCTTGCCCTTCAGGCCGGTCAAAGACAATTACATCGCCAATTTTTACTGATTCAAATGGATCATTTCCTTGTACAACTAGTACATCAAATACCTGTAGCTCAGGTATCATACTTCCGCTTGAAACAACATAAAATGGATTTTCAGTACCAAAGACTACTCGAAGACCCATCCATATTATTAGAACGCCAATTACAACAATAATGATATCCTTGAGAATTCCCTTTGGAACAATACCGCTTTTCATTTTATGTTCCATCCTTTAATTTCATCAGAAAACCTTTGTTTGTTACCTGCTATACTTGAGAGCCACAACTCTGACAGAATTTAGAGCCTGGCTTGTTATCAAAACCGCAGCTAGAACATTTTAAGAC
>DATDXT010000066.1:0-12985 GCA_035289185.1 archaeon
CTAGATTTTACTTCCTAACTCCAGTTCTTCTAGGACTTATGCTTCCAACCTTTGCACCTGGAGGAGCGTTTCTGCTTATGGATCTTGTTGGTCTAGGCCTCTTGCTTCTACCGCCATAAGGATGATCTGTCGCTGTCATTGCCACACCAGCTGATCTTGGATACAATTTGTTGTGTGCAGCTTTTGCATGTCCTTTCTGACCGGCTTTTATCCACGGTTTCTCCAATCTTCCACCACCAGCCGCTACTCCGACAGTTGCTCTGCATCTATTGTGCAATTCGACCAGCTTTCCATGAGAAAATTGTATTCTTGTCTTAGCTTCAGTCCTTCCGACGACTGTTGCGAACGTCCCGCTGCTTCTGCACATCTTAGGGCCTGACAAAGGATAAGTCTCTATTCCAAAAACCTTTGTTCCTACAGGCATGCTCTGCAATTCGACGACATTTCCAGTGCCTGTCTCGTTACCATACTTTATCACCTGTCCAATATAGTTTCCTTCAGCGGCTATCTGCAATACTTCTTTTCCGTCTTCGAACTTTATCCTGGATACAGGAGCCGTCTTTCCTACATCGTCCAATATGTCTACGACCTTTGCATTTACGTTTGAATAAGCGCCGTATTCTGCCCTTCCAAGATACCTGTGGCTAGGTGCGACATATCTCGGTCCGCCTTTCCCTCTTGCTCTTGGAATTATCCTTTTTCCCATTAAAACACCGTTGTATTAAAAATAGTATAGAAGTTTAAAGAAATAAAAAGCTTTTCTGATGCACTTATTTGACCAAAAGTGAGGTTTATAAAGATTAATTCTGTATTTTTAGATAGTGAGTCAAATGTATACGACAACAGCAAGTTCGCAAAGCGGAAAGTTGGGAGAGTTTGTTAGACATGAATCTTATTTGAGAACTCTAATCTCAAATGGATTTTCACCAATTTACATAGGAGACAGAGTTCGTGTTTCTGCTAGATATGGTGACGGGAAGACATTAAATCCAGACTACGAAAAATCTGGAACAGTTGTGGGTTTGGAAGCTACAATGCAATCCATGTTTAATATTGATTACAATCCATGTTTAATATTGATTATTTAGCATATGTCATAAAGGCAGACGATGGAAAAGTTTTCGATGCATATTATTATACATTGGATAGAATAGATCAAGTGAAAGGCAATAAGCTTCTAGAAAAATTATTGAAAGAACAGGCTAGACCAATCTTATAAAAACTCTTTACTAAAAGTTGACATATTCTGCAGGAAGTTCCTGTTCTTCTTCTTGATCCAAATAGCCGGGATTCGTCTTCATCCAATCATCTCAATTATACATGTTTGCAATCTCACTTATCAATACATTTACTCTTTTCATCCACCTGTCAAGAGTCTGGTCGCCATTTAAGTTTGGCACAAATTCTA
The DNA here is from genome assembly GCA_035289185.1 of archaeon. GTDB lineage: Archaea > Aenigmatarchaeota > Aenigmatarchaeia > CG10238-14 > SCSR01 > DATDXT01. Next base: position 1,409 of record DATDXT010000066.1, read on the forward strand.
TCTCTATGGTTTTAGGATCATCATATCTTTTTTCATACAAAATCAGACAGTTTCCATTTTCATTAGCTATGTTTGTAAAATATGGAATAATTTTGTTAGAAAGGTATGTATCAGAATTATACCCTTTTTGCTTCAGATAGCTTTTTAATTTAGGATCTATTTTGAATACAATATTTGGTTTGATTGTTTCTTCAGAACCCTCTGCATCTCCATCTTCGTCTAGTTCGCCATTCATCAAACCCAAAACATACAACCATTCAACTTGTTTCTTATCGCTTAACAAAACACTCCCTATTATTTTATTGTATTTTGTACTATATATTTTTTACAAATAAGAACAATGTACAAGAAACATAAACAGTTTAAGGCAATCATTCTACTATTTGTATGTAATCTACCTTCCCATCTCCGTCCCTGTCCAATCCCCTGACTATTCTGAAGAAATCCTTGTCAGAAGAAAGACCTTCAAGAACCTTGTCAGGATGTTGTATCACGCTCATTATGCATGACTTTGTCCCTTCAGATTTCAATCCGGCAAATATGATTATAGATTTGTTCCTGTCAAGAGGATTCTTTATCTTAGCAATAATTCCTATATCATCATCCAGATGGTTTTCCTTTGTCTTCTCTGAAGATATGCTCCATGTGTTTTTCCAGACAAATCTAGTGCCCATCTTTTCATTCACGTCATTGGAGATTATGTTTGTTACTGGACCACCAACTAGAATCAAATTGCTTTTCTCTAATCCTTCAGCCTTCACTTCTGTATCCAACTTTACAGCAAATTCTTTTCCTAGACTGCAGAAATTTCCGATAAGCATGCTTAAATCTACAGCATAATGAGAATCTCTTGCAGACGTCAGATACGGACCATGCTGTACAGGCGAACCGACTACTATGTAGCCGTCAAACACACCGTCTTTTACGAATTCGTGGAAGAACTGATTAAGCTTTTCATATGATTTGTCATTTCCAATCTTAGTCTCCTTGCCTTTACTGCCTAATTCTATTCCAAAAGAAGGATATTTTACAGAATAGTATTTGCACAATGCGCCTTGTTTTTTATCTTCCCTTACAACCTCTATCAATCCTGCCTTTTCCATTTTTTTTATGTGGTAGTAGATGTTCTGTTCATTCACTTTCAGCTTCTGCGCAATCTCTCCAGGATATGACGGATAATCGTTCAAAATCTGCAATATCTTCCATGCAACTGGGCTTGCAGCAGCTATCAGATGTTTAGGATCTTCCATTATCTTTATCGACTTTGACAGGTGTTTACCCTTGACTTTTTCAACAAGCATCTTTTCAGTCATAAAAATCTATTGGACATACCATTATAAATACCTTTTGTATGGTATGTTTACCACTTTAATAATGTTTATAAAGGGTCTGATTTAACTTTATTTCTGAAAGGATTTACCTACACCAACGGGCATGACGTATTTGCAGAAATACTGATCCAGTAAATCCATCCAATGACAGGTTTTAGATTATGTGTGGAATAATAGGTTACACAGGAAACAAGAATGCAACAGAAGTAGTCATAGAAGGTCTCAGAAAGCTCGAGTACCGTGGTTATGATTCTGCTGGTATAGCAATCCCTGGGAAAGAAGGATTTTTCATCCATAAACAGCCAGGAAGAGTCAATAATGTTTTTGCTAATTTCTCCACACAGAAATTTGATTCAAAAACAGCGATAGGACATACGAGATGGGCAACACACGGAGGAGTTACAGAAGCAAATGCGCATCCTCACCTGTCTAACGATGGCAAGATAGTTGTGGTGCATAATGGAATAATAGAAAATTATCAAGAGCTGAGGAATTTCCTGCAGTCTGAAGGATTCAATTTCAAAAGCCAGACTGACACTGAAGTAATACCGGTTTTGATAGAAAACAATATGAAAAAAGGGATGGATTTTTTCACAGCAACCAAAGAAACATTGAAGACATTGGACGGAAGCTGGGCGATAGCTGCATACCATTCGGATGAGAACAAGATGATTGGTGCTAGGCACGATTCGCCCCTAGTTTTAGGATTGGGCGATGGAGAGTTTTTCATCGCATCAGACATACCTGCATTCCTAGACCACACTAAAAAAGTAATTGATTTGGATGACAAAGAGATGGTTATCATACACGACAATTCATACAAGATATTCAGCTTGAACTCTGATTCTTTCATTTCAAGAAGCCATTATTCTATAGATTGGGATGCTGAGCAGGCAAAGAAAGGCAGTTTCGACCATTTCATGATAAAGGAGATAATGGAGCAGACAGATGTGTTGAAGCGTGCCATTTCTCAGGACAAGGATATCGTCATGAAGATGGCCAAAGAGATAAAGAAAGCCAAAGATGTTTATTTTGTTGCATGCGGGACGGCTTTCCATGGATGTCTGACAGCAGGTTATATTTTCGCCAAAGTAGCCAACAAGAAAATCAATCCAATCTATGCACATGAGCTTGCTAACTACAAGGAATTCATAAATGAAAAAAGTCTAGTGATTGCAGTTTCGCAGTCAGGTGAGACAGCAGATACATTGTCGGCAATAAAGATAGCAAAAGAGCGTGGAGCCAAGACATTTTCAATAACCAATGTGATAGGTTCAAGTCTAGCAAGAGAAACGGAAACATCTCTTATACAAAAAGCTGGTCCGGAGATTTGCGTAGTTTCTACAAAAGCATATACATCACAACTTGCAATACTTGCATTATTGGCATATTCTGTCGCAGGCAAGTATGAGAAAGGACTCAACGATTTGAAGAACCTTGTAATGATGTTGCTTTACCTCACTTCAGAGAATGCCAGGAACTTTACGAAAACCCTAGCAGAGAAATTGAAAGACGTGAATCACATTTACCTTATAGGACGTGGAATGCAATACCCCACGGCAATGGAAGCGGCTTTGAAGATAAAAGAGGTAAGCTACATACATGCAGAAGCTTTTGCGGGCGGGGAACTAAAGCACGGTTCGATAGCTCTCATAGAGGACGGAACGCCTTGCATAGTGTTTACAAGCGATGACACAGAAAAAGCCGTATTTAGCAATGCTGCCGAATTGAAAGCAAGAGGCGCTTACATAATTGGAGTAGGACCAAACAATAATGAGATATTCGATTATTGGATTAAAGTATGGGATGCGGGCATATTTAATTCTATAGCACAGGCGATACCGATGCAGATGCTTGCATATCAGTTGGCAGTTTTGTTGGGAAGAGACGTAGACAAGCCCAAGAATCTGGCGAAGAGTGTGACTGTAAAATGAGTGAAATAAAATTGGTTTCATTCGACTTGGACGGTACTTTGTTCAAGATACCCACTTTTTATCATCTGTGCAAAAAGATGGGAAAGGAAAACGAGGTGGAAAAATTAAGACAACTTTACAGCCATGATAAGAAGAAAAGAAGAGATGAGGTTCACAAGCTTGTTGTATGCAGTTTGGATGATGTAAAAAAATATCTGGAAGACATGCCGACAGTTAAAAACATCGCAATTGTTGTCAGGAAGTTGAAAGAAAGAGGCATGATAGTTGTGATATTGAGCGATGTACCTACTGTTGTTTCCGAATATATGAAAAAATATGGCTTTGATGATGTGATAGGGTCTATTGCCATTGTAAAGGACAACATGCTGGTTGGTGAAAGCAAGTTTTTGGAGGACAAGTATCATGGACTTTTAGAATATTGCAGGAAAAATGGTATAGAGCCTAAGGAATGTGTTCATGTAGGAAACGATTTCAATGACATAACAGTTTTCCAGAATGCTGGCCACTCAATCGCTTTCAATCCTATTTCTCTTGAAGTTGAGAAAAATGCTCGTCACGTTGTAAGATCAGATGATTTGCTGGAAGTTTATAAGATTTTGCAACAAAACATCTTTAACAAAGCAGGTGGATAAAAATGAAAGCAGTAATTTTAGCAGCAGGTGCCGGTACAAAAGTCATGCCTTTGACAGAGAACATACCTAAGGTTTTAATTTCTGTAGGAAACAAGCCTCTGTTATCGAAGTCAATAAGTGTCTTGAGAGAGTCTGGTATTGATGAAATAGGAATAGTTGTCGGTTATAAGAAAGAAAAAATAAAAGAGTTCATCCATAGGGAAAATTTAAAAAACATAACTCTGATAGAGCAGCCAAAGATTTCAGGCACAGCAAATGCAGTCCAAGTATCTAAGGATTTTGTTGGAAAGGATAATTTCCTTGTTATAATGGGCGACAACCTTTACTCGCCTAACGATTTGAAGGACATCTTAAGCTACAACAAGAATTGTATAGGTGCTATAAAGATGGATGTAGGAGGCAATTATGGTAAAGTTTTGCATGATGATTGGAAGTTGAAAGAGATAGCAGAAAATACTTCTAAAACTGATTCGAACCTGATTAATGTCGGAGCCTATTTATTCACACCTAAAATATTTTCCGCAATAGAAAAAACGACAAGACACAAAAACGAGTTCAACATAACAGATTCTATAAACATACTATCTAAAGAGGAAGAAGTAAGAGTCCACAAGATGAAAGACTACTGGTTTGACATAGGTACTATAGAAGACATAATAAAAGCAGAAGAGCATCTTGCTAAGACTGGAGAGTGATAATCTATGGGCATATTCAGACCTTATGATATACGTGGAATCTATCCAACTGAAATAAATGAGAAGATAGCTCATGACCTAGGCAAAGCTTTCGCTACCTACATAGCAAGAGTTTCTAAAAAAACAAAGCCGACGATAGCCGTGGGAAGAGACACAAGGATTGGAAGCGAATCTATGATGAAGGAATTTATAAAAGGTTTAGTGGATACAGGATGCACAGTTATTGATGTCGCAGAAACCACTACTCCTATGATGATATTCATACCTGCTTTCTACAAGCTTGATGGAGGAGCAATTATAACAGCCTCGCATAATCCAAAGGAATACAACGGCGTGAAATTCACAGGCCAATTAGGCAAAGTAATAGGATACGAGAATGGATTGAAAGATGTCCAAGAGATATTTGACAGCAAGACTTTCAGGAAAGGCAGCGGTAAAGTCGAAAAGATAGATGCAATCAAGGAATATTCTGACTTCCTTTTATCAAAGATGGGCAGAAAAAAATTCAGCGGTATGAAAGTCGTCTTTGATGCTGGTAACGGTGTCACTGGTTTGATTTATCCAAAAATATTAAGTAATTTTGGCATAGAACTAATCGAACTGAACTGCAAACCTGACGGTAATTTCCCAAACAGAGATCCTGATCCAAATAAAAAAGGCGCGATGCAAAAGCTACAGGAGAAAGTGGTTGAAGAAGGTGCAGATTTAGGCATAGCCACAGATGCAGATGGCGACAGATTGGTGATAGTCGATGAAAAAGGCAGCATAATTGAACCTAGAGAGGTCTTTGGAATGCTCATAAGACATGTTCTTAAGAAAAACAGGGGTTCCAGGATAGTGCATGACGTCCTTTCATCCAGTCTTATAGAGAAGTTGATAAAATCCAACGGTGGAATACCAGTCGTATGCAAAGTAGGCAGGGCTTTCATCTATGATGCTCTTGTAAAAGAAAATGGCTTCATGGCAGGCGAGATATCTGGTCATTATTTCTTCAAGGATGTCTTTAATGCAGATGATTCTTTGTATGCTTCGTTAAAACTCATGGAGTATGTCACTTCTCTGGGGAAGAAACTCTCTGAGTGCAGGGATTTCCCCAAATACTATTATGAAGAAATGAGAGTCTTGATAAATGCGGATGAAAAGCAGAGATTCGTGGAAAGCTTGAAGAAAGATTTCATTTCCAAAGGCTACAAAGTAGACACATTGGATGGAGTGAAGGTGAATCTGGATTGCGGGTGGGCTCTTTTCAGACCTTCCAACACCGAACCAAAAATATCCCTTGCATTCGAGTCAAACAGCCAGAAAGATTTTGAAAAATTGAAAAGCTTTGTTGAAGTTGTGGTCTCTAAGATGCCTAGATAGACTATTCAAGGAATATTACATCATCGATGTCGCCGTTCTTTTCTACAGCTTCTATGACTTTGCCTATCGTGTTTTTGCTGTGCTTGTTGCCTGAGTTTATCCTGTCAAAATATTTTACGAAAGTCAATACTGCACCTTTAGTAGCAAGCGATTCTATTCCTGCTAAGACTAATACTTGTTTGCTTTTGTCAAATGGGTTTGGGAACTTGCAGATGAAAGCGTTCTCTGGTTCAGTGTATTCTCTGTTGCTTAATGTTGAGATTATTTTATTTCCAGACTCATTGAACCTTATGGGCGAATATTTGTTGAATGTATCTTCCAAAGTGTTTACGATGAATCCGCCTATGATTATGAAGTTGTCCTTAAGATTCTGGACATCCAAATCCTGAAAACATATCCTTTCACTTGCATGGCCGTATCTTCCAAGCAGAGCGGCTATTTCTCCTGCCAGATGTCCCGACCTCATAGATGCCTTGAACCTTCCATGCGGGGTTGCGGATCCTGTTACTATCTTGCAGTTTATTGCACCGTCTTTTATGAAACCTTCCAACAACCTTGGTATTTTGACATATTTGTGTATGCTTACGTCATGATCCATAGGTTCAACATAATTGGGTAGAAATGTATAAGCGACTTTTTTCAATGAGAACAGTTCTGGCATACCTTTGTACTTGGCCTTTTCCCTAGTTACTATTCCATGTTTCTCCAAGATCCTCATGTGATAATATACAAGCTGTTCATGCACTTTCAGTTCCCTTGCTATTTCCAATGGATATTTGTTTGTGACTGCCAAGACTTCCATAATTTTTAGCCTTAACGGATGCGATATGATTTTCAATGTTTTGGCATCTGTAATTACATGTGTAGGGTAAAGCTTCTTCTTCTCCTTGTCCAATAGGTGTATAACTTTCATAATTCTCATTATAAAGTATATTGTAAAGCTTTAAATGCTTTTAATAATGGCTTATTAGTGGGGTTTTAAATAACTTACAATTCAGTTATCAATAAATGTGATTTTATGGTAAATGTAATACAGCTAGGTTTTGGACAACAAGGTAAAAGAAATATAGAAAAATTAGTTTCGCTTGTTGAAGAAGGCTATAGAATAGAACTTGTTGCTGTAAGTGACATAAATGCCAACCAATTCGATAATCCTGTTTATAAGACAAAGGACGGGAAGCCCGTAAATCTAAAAGATGCTTTTCCAAATGCTAGACAATATGTAGGACGCAGCGCCGGTTGTGTGCGTGAGCATCCGAATGTGGATGTCGTATTTGATTCTACCAGTACAGTGTGGGAAGGAATAGATACACATGCGGAAAACATGGCTGCTTATTTGGAAACGAAGTCTGCTTCGGGTAGAAAAGTTTATGCTACAGAAGATATGCCAACATATGCTGTCGAAAAGCCCTTTACAATGTCTCTAGCATTAACAACAGATTTGATAAAGAATTTCAAACAAAATGGCATATACGTACTTGAAAATGCTGTAGAATCGTTCACTCCGACTAAAATAGCGTCTGTTAGAGACATAGAAAGAAATCAGTTTGATATTTTGAATGTTGAATATGCTAGGATGAGCGCTACTCAGGAAAAGAGCGCTAAGACTAATAGGTTAATGATTCAAAATTTCGGTGGTTGTTGGTATGATAAGATGGTACATGATGTGGTAAAGTTTTTGCAGACCTATTATGCTAGATACGGTAGATATCCAGATGCATCGATAAACAATGCAGATTTCGACATATTGGATATAATAACTCCCAGTGGCAAACATTCCTACGTCACTAGAAATGGATATTTCACAAACGAATTCAAGCATCAAAATTCATTGAACGAATCTTATTCTGAAGCCAATATAACTATGGGCAGTACTCAAGGATGGTTTGCATCTTCACATCTGGGTATAAAAGAAAATCATCTCGATAGGATTGAAGGATGGTTTACACCAGAAATCAAACGAGCTGTGGCTGAAGTTGCAAGTAAAAATGGCAGATCTAGGAAACCCGAAGATGTTAGAGCATCTTATGGTGTTAATCATCTAAACATAGAAAGCAGAGTCGAAAGAATAACGTGCAAAGATAAAAGAGGCAATTTAGTAAGATATCTCACAGAAACATATCCAAATACATCATTTTTCACCGTTAAAACTATTGACAATCAGATAGATGTTTTACAGGAAGGCTGGGTCGATGGACATAAGGAATTCATTAGAAATGCATTGGATATTTCCATGAATAAGGAAGGCGTGAAACCTGTAATTCCAGCAGATTTGATAACAGTTGAGGCTGAGATTTTGCAGCGTGTTGATCGTGTCGCTAATCGTGACAGAAGAGACGTTATCGATCTTGGAGATGTCAAGAATGGAGAATTTGCGAAGTTTTTACAGGAACCTCTGAGTAAAGCCAAATGTTGGTAATTGAAATGGCCAAAACTATAGAGGATTCGACAATAGCTAGAGCTAAAATGAAAGAAGGTGAAAAGAAATGAATTACGAAGCCTTCGCTTTGGATTTCTTGACAGAAACTACTGAAAAGATAAAGGAACTCGAGAAGAAAGACTTTGGAAGAAATGTAGTAGGTGGTGTAAAAGGAAAGCCTGACGACGAAGAGATAGGAATAGATATTATAGGAGAGAAGATACTGAAGAAGAAGCTGGCCGAATACAATATATCTGCACAGGTATTTTCCGAACATTACAATATAGACTCAACAAACCCAGATGTGTTCATTGTTATAGATCCCTTTGACGGCTCCTCAATATACAAACACGGCCTGCCTCATATGTGGTATGTCGCCTTAGGCATATTCGACAAAAATCACAATCCAGTCTTTGCAGGCGTTTCAGAGATTATGGCAAACAGGATATACTTTACTAGGCCTGATGGAAGTTATGTCAAATTCCTATACAATGATGATGAAAAGAAGCTGGTTCCTAATTTCAACAAGACCAAGATAGACAGCATATCGGCTTACATAATGAAGCAAAGGAGACTACTTGGCTTCCATGCGAAGTTCAAAGAATTTTTATCTTCATTGGGTCCAAAGGCTCTCATTTACCCAAATGGCGGTCCCGGAATATTCCCTTATGTAGCAGGCGGCAACATAGACGCCTACATAGTAGATGACGAGACAAGGTTAGAGATAGATTCTGGTTTCTTCATAGCGCAAAATGCTGGATGTTTGATAAATGAGATAACTAAAGACGGGCTTGTTCCATACAAATTTATTCCAGGAAAGCAGCAGGAAAGGGTAAACTTGCTGATAACGCCAAACAAAGAGATACAGGATCAGATAGTCAAATATTTGAAAATTGGAAGGCGATGAAAATGTTGGTTAAAGCTGGGAGTTATAAAGAAGCTATTGCAAGTTTTTGCAAGCCAGATTTGACAGTAATACCATTGGGAACCTCTACTGGTAATGTATTTCCGGTAAATTCTGGCAAGACAATGACACAGCTGTTAGATGATTATGGTGTAAGCACAGTGCCTTTTACAGGATGGTATGCTGACAAGGCCATAGACATAGCAGAAAAACAAGGGTGGAAAGAAGTGTTTTGCGAAGGAGGATTGGTTAATGCACGGTATGTTGATGGTCAGTGGCGTAGATCCTATATGGTAGACCCGGAAAACAGAAGTTTAGTCGATACAGCTGCTGCCAACCTTTTGATCAAAGTAGTTTCCGAATTGGGTGGCAAAGCAACAGTCTATTTACAGCCGAATAGTGCATCATTGTATCTTCAGCCAAACGAGGAGGCGCATTGTCCTTATTTCAATCCTCCTGAGGAGGTTATCAACAAAGATTTGTCTGAAAGCATGGATTTTCAAGTCAGAATAAAGGGGCCACCTGTAATAAAAGAGGCCGAAATACCTCTTAATCTGAGCCGTGAGATAATAGGACAGAAGATTAAACACCTGTCACAGCTTTATAATTTCCATCCAATAGAGGCTAGGATATTCAATGACATACTGTATACTAAACTTATAACCAAAGACGAGTCCATCAAAATGTCAAAGCAGAACCCCATAACTTCAAAAGAACTTGAGACAATCTCTGCAGACGCCTTGAAAAGCATGACCAGGACTATCAATGTCTATGGTATACAGGAGGAATCTCCAAATTTTGCTGTACATGATGATAATTCAATAGATATATTTCCATTTTCAAAGGGATTGGCAGTTTTGAACTATGTCATTGTAAATTATGTCAGTAAGCCCAGCTACAAAGACAGGCAGATTCGTGTGATTTTGCAGGAAAAAGGAAGCGGTCACGAGTCTAGGATGAATCGGGTGTTTGACAAGAACGATAAAGTTATTGCATTGGCCGTCTGTCCAGACGGTTTGAAACAATATCCAGAGGGCGCAATCCAAGTCCCAGGTACCACAAGAGACAACATGTATGAGTACGTTGGCAAAGACATACTGGGGATGAAGTGAAATGACAAATCATTATGAAACTTTTTTGTATGGTATGTTTACCACTTTAATAATGTTTATAAAGGTCCTATATGTAAATTCATTTTTGAAAGCGTTAACCGCAATTTAAAATTTATGATTCGTGATGTTCTATGAAGAAAATAGTCTGCATGGGTGGAGGTAATGCAATGCCTAAAGTAGTGCTTCAAGAATTGAAGAAATACCCAGTAGATATAACTACGATAACTTCCATGGTTGATTCTGGTGGTTCAGCCGGAGCTTTGAGGAAAGAATTCAACGTGTTGCCAGCAGGCGACATAAGAAGGCACATACTAGCTTTATCAGAAGCAGAGGATTGGAAGAAGAAACTTTTCAACTTCAGGTTTGCAAATGACATACGATTTGACGATGATCATGTAGGGCATAACTTTGCAAATGTTTTTATAGCTGGGCTGGAAAAGACACTGGGGGATTTTGAAAAAGCATTGGAGATAGTTCATCAGTTCATGTATGTTAAAGGAAGATGTCTGCCAGCAACTTTGGACAATGTAAATCTTTATGCAAAATTGGAGAATGGAACTACTTTGACAAGCGAAGACGATATAGATGTACCAAGAAAGAGGGATGGGAAATTAAGAGTGATCAATGTGTGGTTGCATCCTGAAGCAAAAGCTTACTCTAAAGCGATTGATGCCATAAGGGAAGCAGATGTAGTAACGTTCGGTCCAGGCGATCTGTACACGAGTACGATACCATGTGTCCTGCCTAAAGGTATGAAAGAAGCTATATCCAAATCAAAAGCAAAGAAAGTCTTGATATGCAATGCAATGACAAAGTTGGGAGAGACGTATGGCTATTCTGTCGAGGATTTTACAAAGGAAATAGAAAATTATATAGGAACTAAACTTGACTTCGTCATTTACAATTCATCCGTACCTAAGAAAGACAGAGTCGAAGAGTACAAAAAACAGGAAAAGCTACTTGCAGATCTTCTTTTACCTAAGGGAAGGTCATTGGACAAAAAGTTTGTGGGCAAAGACCTGCTGGTAGAAAGTGGACCCATAGAATACGATTCAAGAAAAGTGGTCAACACAATTTTAGAAATAAGCGGTTTAAATTTAAAACAAGGTTAAAGGATTATTATGCAAGCTATTTTACTTGCGGCAGGAGAAAGTTCAAGGTTCTGGCCGCTCAACAGAAAGCACAAAT
>DATDXT010000067.1:0-18159 GCA_035289185.1 archaeon
CCATGGGTTCGAGTCCCATCCAGTCCACTCACTGGATGATGCCCAATGCTGTCGGAGCAGGCGTTATCAGAACCAGGAAAATTATGACGTCCACCATGATAAGTCGCAGCAATGAGTCATCTTCCATGTTTTTCTTTCCCAATATGCCAGACAGTGTGCCGAAGATTATCCACATCGATGAGATTATGACAGAGCCTGTCCTTGGAGCGACGTCGGCATTGAAAAAGTCTATTATGATATTATATGTCGCAGATTCAGCAAGTGTGGCTATAAGCACTACGAAGACCAGCTGAGGCAATATGTACTTAAGCATTTTCAGGCTGTGAGAGAAGAATCTAAGTACTTCAAATCCCTTCATCTCTGTGATACCAAATACCAATGCCAATACGTCAAACGTAACAGGTATTATTGTAAACATGTAGCTTGTCTTCATCAAGCTTATCAGTATAGTTGTCCCTATTCCAAGTATGCCTGTTGCAATCGAAAATCCTAGCAATATATTTTCTGTCCCTATCTTTTGGATGAAGAATCTATAAGTCTGCTCGAAGCTTTTCCATCTTGCCAAAATCTTCAAGAAATAAAACATCACGCCTAAAATCAATACAAATCCTATCATTGGATAAGGCAAAGGCTGCAGCAAGAATGCAACGAACAGCGCAAGCAATACTACAGATCCTATGATAGATGTCAGCAGGAATGCATACACAAGAATATCCTTCTCTTTTGCGTCTGGGTAGTAGTTGACCATCCTTACAGTCATGAACTCATAAATTCTAACCATTTTGGAAGCCATGTAGTTGCCTATCTTGCTCTGTGAAATCTTATCTGTTTTCTTATTTTCAGAATTTGCATCATCCATGGGCAGGAAGAACTCCCTGAACATGGTCGCAAGGAACCACATTATCAATGCAAGAAAGACGTTCGTGACTATGAATTCTATGTCTTTGAGGTATACTTGTTCCAGCATAGTCTTTACAGGTAAGGTAGACCAGGTAAAAATAGCTATGATTACAGTCAAAAGTAGCAATTTGTCTGCGAACCTTGTCTTGACTTTGACTGGTTTAAGCTTTTTTGCAGCCATTCAATAGAACCTCTTTATTAAACTTTAAACATCTGGTCATTAATTTATTTTTATGCCTAAATGTACATCCTGTTCCAACGAGATGAAGATAAACCTGGAAGAAAGAAAAATACCACATTTCGGCCAATCTTTACTGCTTACTGCCATATGTGAGAGCTGTGGCTACAAACATTCTGATGTGTGGGATGTGGATGAACAGGTGCCGGTAAAGCTCACTTTTGAATCCAGCACCGAAAAAGATCTTACAGTAAAAGTAGTGAAATCTTCCAACGCTACAGTTAAAATACCTCAGTTAGGATTGGAGGTCACTCCTGGTTCTCAAAGCCAGGGCTACATAGCCAATGTAGAAGGCGTTCTGGAAAGGATACAGGATGCGTTGCTGGGCATAGAACAGATGAAGCCTGAAAAGAAGCAAAAGATAAAAGAACTGCTAGAAAAGATAGCCAAGATGAGAAATGCAAAGGAGATGTTCACGCTGATAATAGAAGATCCGTCTGGCAATTCCAAAATAATATCAGATAAAGCCAAGAAAGAGAAGCTTAAAAAACAATAAACCAATACTTGACAAAATAACTTTTATATGAAACGATATCCAAAGGCTGTATCCCCGCTTATCTCTTTCGTTTTGGTAATCCTCATAAGCGCTATAGCCATTTCCATAGTCTATTTTGTCGGCAAGGATGTGATTCAAAGAGCGACAGAGTCTACAGTCTTCAATGAAGGAATGAACAACATGAACTTGTTGGGAAATGTCATACGGGAAGTTGCCAGCGAGGGAATAGGAAGCCTGAGGACTATACAATTGTTGGTTTCGGATGGAAAGTACAGGGCAGATAATTCTTCTAGTTCAGTTTACTTCGACTATACGTTAAAGGCCGGAATAGTTTCTCCAGGAACTGTAACGAAGCAAGGAGACATACAGATAATTGCTGGTGGTGCAGGGGCTTCTGCAACTGATACAGGATCCAAGCTTATACTTGAGAATGAGATATTGAAAGTCACTTTGAACAAAAGTGGAGATGCGAGCTTGTCTGGCATAGTGGATGGTGTAAATAATGGGATGGTTGGCTGGTGGCATTTGGATGAAGGAACAGGTACTGCAACTGATGATTCAAGTGGGAGCGGTAAAAATGGGACTTTGAAAAACGGCACTGGTTCTTGTGGAAGTGTTGCTTGTCCTTCATGGACAGATGGAAAATTCAGTAAAGCTTTGAATTTTGACGGTGTTGGAGATTATGTACAACTAGGATTTTATCAGACAAAGGCCCAGATTCAAAACGGTGTTACATGGTCAGCATGGGTGAATACAGCAGCCACAACAGGTACAGTAATAACTCAGACAACTGATGGCGCGGGTTCATTGGAAAGGGCAGGAGGTCTGGTAGTACGCAGCAACAAAGCAGTGTTTGTAATATACAATGGAACTACTTATCTGCAACCTACAAGCACTACGAGTGTCAATGATGGCAAATGGCATTTGATAACAGGAACTTATGATTCAAGCAATTATATGAGGATTTATGTCGATGGCGTTCTGGAAGATACTCAATATGCTGCAACTGTGGAAGGAGATGGCAATTCTGTTAACCTGAGAATCGGCTACGGAGACTTGGTAGATCCTCCTGTAAATAAAAAATTCTTCAACGGCACGATAGATGATGTCAGAATATACAACAGAACTTTATCAGCCAATGAAATTAGTTCATTGTACAAAGCTTTCTGGACAAAATACAACATACAGTCTATACAAAACAAGAAGACAGGAAAAACCATAACTCCAAATGATAGTTCTATAGTCATAGGAAACGATCTCACATCCAGCTATGGTGTTGGCTATAGCAAACTTTTGGTAAGTGGTTCTGCTCTGAGTCAGGCCGAAGCGACTTATCATGTCAATTCAGGCAAATACAATTATAACATCTTGTACAGTCTGCCTAGTTCAGTGGATTACCTTACAGTACAAGTACAGAATACAACAAATACTAACAATACTTTCATTCTCAGATACAACATAAGCAATCTCAACAGTGAAAATTTGAAGATAGGAAGTTTGAGCACAGTCCCCTTCAACACGACAAAGACATACACAGTAGACAATGACAATTACACATCTCTGAATAATTTTAATTTAGGACTAGTTGCTTGGTGGAAGCTGGATGAAGGTTCAGGAAATGTGACAGACAGCAGTGGTAACGGATATACTGGAATAATTGGCGCTGGAAATTCAAGCAAAGCACCTGTTTGGACGACTGGCAAGTTTGGCAATGCTTTGCAGTTTGACGGCATGGATGATTATGTCAATTTCACATCTAAGATTTTCATAAACGTACAGAATAATTTTGCCATGAGCATCTGGGTCAATCCGACAGGCGCACGTTCAGGTGTTTCTGGAATAAGCGGGCAACGCTATGCAATATTCCCGTCACAGGGGGGCGGAGAGTTTGGCATAGGAACTGAGCATGCTGGTGCGGGTATTTCTATCGGAACAGACGGTATTGGAGTTTACGAACACAGCGACGGCTACATACCAGAGAAGATAGATTACACCACTGCGATTTCTGGATGGACACACATTGTTGTTGTCTATTCAAATGCGATACCAAGCCTTTATGTGAATGGAGTTTTTATTTCATCAGGTTCACAAAGCAGTCACATACCGCATCCAAGCCATGACCTTGGTGAAACTGGTGCTGGGTATGGATATTTCAAAGGACTCATGGATGAGGTCAGAATATACAACCGTCCATTATCAGCAAACGAAGTTCAAGATCTTTACAACAATGAGAAGAATGATCATGTGGTTTCATTGGATACTCCTTATGCAGCCACAAAAAACATCTACTATAATGCAAGCGATGGAACTTGGAGAAACATAAGCGAACTTTCACAGATAGGACAGGGCGGGTTTGATAGCTGGACAGTCACTAACTCTAACGATACATATACGAACATCAATCCAGGACTTGCAGGAGGCGATGGTTATGATTATGGAATCAGGGACAATACTCCTGGCGGAAGCTTCTATCTTAGTAATACTGGCAGTTATGTTGAACGTCTAACAGAGGGAATTGTCCCACCATATTGCAGGGATATTTGCTGTGCAAGATGCGAGAAGTTCATAGACATAAAGAACGATTTCGTAGGAATAAAGTTCAGGACAAGCTATTCTAATTGGGTAGCTGCTGTAGCGGATCAAACAATCTACGATGCTTCCACAGGAACCAGATTGTATGCAACAGATGAAGTAGATTTATTGTATTATTCAGGCACTCCTGGAGGTGGCATTTTTTCTGACAATTCTGGATTGAACAGCTGGGCAAGGAATTATTATTTTTATGATTGGAGAGACGGTAACTGGAAAATATGGATGAATACATCTACCAATGTTACACATGGAATGCCTGACTGGTTGGATCCAAAGTTTAAACAGGAATTTAAATGGCGTACCGTTTATACTAGAACTAACTATGCAAGCATAAACTTTACCTATCTTATGACTGCACATGATCCTTTCATAAGAGTTTTTGTAGATACAGTAAACGCGTCTTCAAGCAACAACATAACAATAGCATATACTCTGGGACAGTCCAAAAATCTTGTGGACGAAGGTTTGAGGATTTACACTCCATTTGAAGAAGGAATGGGAACAACTGCTTATGATTATTCTAATTATCAAAACAATGGGACGATAGGAGGAAACGCATTATGGATAACAAATTCTTCTTGTAAATTTGGCAATTGTCTGAATTTTGACAGTTCAGATGATGATGTTACTTTCGGAAATGCTTCAGAGTTCAACGCTTATCCTATGACTATAACTTTCTGGATGAAGACTGGTCTGAATACAAGCGGCAAGAAAGGCATTGTTAACAAATATGCGTCTGGAATAGGATATGTGATAAATTTGGAGAATGATAATGTGGGTGCGTGGTATCTCAGAGGAAATTCCAATGAGATATATACAGGAGGGGATTCTGGAGCAGAAGGAATGAAGATAGCATCAAACATAGCTGATAACAATTGGCATTTCATAGCTTGGACTGTCGACAGCACAGGAGGAAAGGGATACTTGGACGGAGTTTTGACAAGAAGCTTAAGTTGGACAGGGACAGCCGGACCTACAAACACAACAGAGCCTCTTTTGCTTGGAAACTATCCTGGGTTCAGCAGATTCAACGGCACTTTAGATGAGTTTAGACTTTATTATAATGTATCTTTGACTGGTGCACAAATATGGCAGCTGTACAATTTGGGACAGACAAGAATAAATGGCGGCAACTATTATTACAAGAATGCATCTGTCGACAATGTGACGTTTAACATACAGAATTTCAAACCGTCTTACAGGGGAAACTATTCTACACCAGTGCCAAGCTATTTCAATCTGACAGAAAATCATACTCTTAACAGATTTGTCTACACTTACATATTCAATTCAACAAACAACAAGAACTTTATGTTCGCTCTTGGAAAGACAGGTAATTTAGATACGAATTCCAAAGTCAACCAATTTTCAAAAGACAAAACAACAGGATTCAGCAACGAAAGTGTTGAAAGTTTAGTGAAATCTGCTTTATCTTGGTACGAGTTGAACGAGACTAATCCACATAATAAAACTGACAAAGGAAATGGGATAGTACAACACAACTTTACAAATAATTTCTATTATGATGGCGGAGCAACAGGAGTCTGGCATTTCGAGGAAACATCAGGTTCAAAAACCTTTGATTCAAGTGGAAACAACAATGTTGGAACTTTAACCAGCATCACATCCGTCACGGGCAAATATAGCAATGCTTTCAAGTTCGATGGAAGTTCAAGCTACATTGACATAATAGACTCTCCTTCAAACAACATAACAGGCAACCAGATAACAATAGAAGCCTGGATAAATGTTACAGGCAGCGGTTACAGGCAGATTGTTGCAAGATCAATTGGTGCGGGTGCATCAGACAGACAGTACGGCATGTATGTGGGAGGTGTAAGCAACGGTTTGGGATTCGATCTGCAAACTTCTGCTGGCAGAATTGACCTAGAGAACCAAGGAAACGTGCCTTTGAATGTCTGGACTCATGTCGCAGTTGTTTATGATGGATCTCAGATGATTTGGTACATAAATGGAACTAGGACAGGATATACTTCTCAAAATGGAAATATAGTCTCCAAAGCATCCAATGTCAACATAGGAAGATTCGTTACAGCTACAAGTTATTTCAATGGGACCATAGACGAAGTTAGAATCTATCCAAAAGCCTTGATAGCAGGAGAAATCAAGGAGCATTACAATAGGGAAGTCAGCAAATACTATGATGATTTCAATTCTGGCATCAAGAGGAATTTCGGAGTGGAAGACAGCAACACAAGTTTGCAATCCATTACACTAAACAGTACTGTTCTTCATTTAAGGTTCAATGACGACTCTACGGTTAATGTCACAGACATTTCTGGCAATGGAAACAATGGCGCATCTCTTAATGGTACTGTATGGGTCAATAACGCATCATGCAGAACAAACTTTGGAGGCTGTATGAATTTCGACGGAATCAATGATTACATTGACGTATCAAATTCAGCAAGTTTGAACTTGACCAACAAATTTACAATTTCTGCTTGGATAAACTTGAACAATCTTACCGGACTTCACCGTATAGTGAGCAAGAGAGACTTGACACAGCCTGGTCAAGGTTACGGTCTTGCTGTTAACGGTCAGGGATTACGCTTTACAACATACAATGTACAAGACTATGATACTTCTGGCAACTATATAACACAAACTAATCATTGGTATCACGTCGCCTTAGTCTTTAACTCCAGCAACACTGCCAATTTCTATGTTGATGGTGTTTTGAAGGAAAGCATAACTGGAGCTTCGCCTGCAGGTACAAATCCCAGTGACTTGTTCATAGGCGTGTATAAAGACAACACAGGTGCGGTCACCGAGTTTTGGAACGGGACTTTAGACGAAGTCATGATAATCAATAGAAGTCTGACACCAGATGAAGTCCAGCAGTTGTATGTGGGAGGTTACAATAGGACAATCGGTTCTAATACACACAGAGTAGCGAGTTATGATGATTTAAGTTCCATATCATTTAATCTAACAGATCATGACACATCCAGTCAGCAAGATTATGATCAACGGTTGATAAGAATAGATGGTGGATTGTCCACTGCTAGCCGTTGCTTCACACCATCAAGCATAAGCAGTTATTTTGCATGCAGCTATAACAGCAATAATTTCGCAGGTCTTATTTATTCAGGTCAAAATAGCCAATTTATCAATACATGTTTCAGTAATTCTTCATCAGACTACACATTGAACTTGACAAGCAACTCTCTACAGAAACTTATCATACCCGTCGGTTCTGGAGATTGCAACACTTTGTCCAACTTGATGTACCAGGTCAACACTTACGGTCAGCCAACTTCCAGCTTTGGTACTTACAGCGGATTGGGTTCAGGCATAATTAACCTGCTGTTGAAACTGAATTATCCGAAGATAGTCATAACAGGCGACGGCAACAGCATAGGTAGAGGCACCAACAAGATTTGCATAGAGAAGACCGGAGTTTCCAACAACCTGCCTGTTGTGAATTTAAGGAGATGCTGAATCTTTATATTTAATTACTATATATATTTTAGACTTACAAGTATTTTTTCTTACCAATGGCTTTTTAACTACTGATTTTCAATAAACGATTATGGCGAATAACATTGTCATTGTGCCATCGTTCCAGAAGAAATTAGAAAGTAAAAAGTTTAGGCCACATTTAAAGATAATCTACCGTTTGATAAACAAATTGCGACAAAGCGGCAGGAATGGGCTGAAGATTTTAGACGTAGAAAACAACTATCTTGTATGTGAGATGAAAGTCAACTCGCCGCCCTATAGGCTTTATGTAATAGTGGACCAAATCAAGGATACTTATTATGTCGTGCATTGGGAGCATAAGAAAAGACAAAAACAAATAATCAATGAATTGAAGGTGAAGTTAAGAATAGCTACAAATTTCGTCTTAGATAAGATATTTACTTAGATTCAGTAGATTTTTTGAAAAACTTATCTATTCCTTTGCCTTTCAACCCCACAACTTTACCTTTCTCAATTGCTTTGATTTCTGGTAGATATTTTACCAATAGCAATTTCTGATACAACTTCTCTGCCATCTCATCAGCTATATTGTCTGCTATGTTTTTAGCAAGTTCTTTATAACCAACGTTATTGTTCTCTACCGATTTATGATGATTAACTGCTTCCATAATACACCTACTACTAACTTACTAGCTAATAGATTAATAGCTTTATAAGCCTTTATTAATTTTTAAATCACTCCATACAAATTTAGTATACGAGATTTTAATGCCGAAATTAATGTGTGACTTTAGAGATAAAACAATGAATGAAAGATGTAAAAACAAAGCTTACAGAGAAGGATATTTTAAAACTCGCAGTAAAAATTGGTGGTCTTATCTTTGCAGAAGACATTTCTTAGAATTTAAAGATGATGACAAAAGATTCTGGGCATGGTGCAGTCTAGACTAAATATTTAAATACTAAAGTATATACATTAATTAATGCTAAAAGAAGCACCTTTAAGAAAATGCAGGATATGCGCCAAGATTTTTGAGTCAAAATACTCTGTAAACTTCTGCAGCTATGACTGCTATAGGAAATTCAAGCTGCCATCCATGTTGAAAAGAATAGACTACAAAAAATCATTGAACATCTCTAGAAATGGCATAGATACAAGCAACAAGCACAAGATACTTTTACATCCCAGCGAAAGTCTAAAGCATTTCATCATAAAGTCCTTGGTCTGTAGAATATTGTTTGAAAAGAAGCATTCTTTCGTATGCGAAGCTTTGGTTGAAAACGGTAAGAAGGTAGATGTGTGCGATTTGTCGATGCAGATAGCTTATGAGATAGAGCCTAATGACAGCAATGCCACACTGGATTCGAAGTTCGGCAAGTATGGAATATCGCCTGCCATAAAAGACGTGATAATCATACCTTATGAAAATATACCTGATGATTTTAACAGTGCTTACATTACATTGAAAAGCATGATAGTCTGACTAGTCTTTCAATTCCTTTAAAAATCTCTCTAAAGTCTTAGGCAAATCTTCTTCTCTAACATTCAGAAAATCTGCAGCTTTCTTCAACAAACGTCTTTTCTTATTCAACCTTTCAAACTCTTCTATAGTGATCATCTTTTGGTCACCTCTGATATCCAATTTAAATAATCCTTGTTGCCATTGCCAATAGGAAGTTCAATCACTTCTGGAACTTTATACGAATGCATTTTCTTGATAGATGATATGACATCCTCCACCAACGATTTTTTGGTCTTCATTATGATCATGCATTCACTGCTACTGGTTATCTTGCCCTCCCACCAGTAAAGGGACTTTATGTTCTCGACTATGTTGGCACATGCTATCAGTTCATCATGTAGCAGATGATTGGCTATTTTCTGAGCTTCCTTCTCGTCTTTGCACGTGCATAAAACTACAGAGTATGTCATTTCTTCCTACCTTTCCTCTTTTCTTTCCATTCGTTGAAAATTTTCTCTACGGCTTTTGGCACATCATTCTCTTTTACATTCAGGCTTTTAGCAACATCTTCCAACAGTTTTTCTTTCTCTTTCAGATTGTTTATCGCGATATCTGCTGCCGTGAGTTCTATCCTGACCAAGCCGTCAGCCACTCTTTTGGATTTTGTAATGACAATAGGAAACACATCATAAGTATTCTCTCCATGTGTCCCGCCGCATGCTTCCACATCAAAGTTGCCTATGCTTACTATCCTTATCTCCTTCGACGGAACATAACCGCCTTGGTAGATCCTGAAGCCATATTTCTTTTCTGCCTCGCTCCTGCCCATCACAGTCTTTTTAATTGGAAGTTTCTTAAGTACAATCTCATTCGCCGTGTTTTCAATTTCTTCCAATTGTTTCTCTGTCAAAGCTTCATAATGAGTTATGTCTATCCTTGCTTTGTCTATGTTTTTTTCAGAACCGAACTGGTTTATGTGTTCACCTAAGTCTTTTCTGGAGGATGCATTGATTATGTGAACAGAATCATGATGCCTTCTCAAAATCTGTCTTCTATCCTCATCTACTTTGCAGCTTACCTTTGTATCTTCTTCCAACGAGCCGTCTATCTGGTGAAGTATCACACTACCTATCTTCCTGACTTCAAGAACATTCAACTCATTGATGGTTCCTTTGTCATGTTTCTGCCCTCCGCTTGTCGGATAGAATCCTGTCTGATCCAAGACAACCCAGTTGTTAGAAAGTATGTTGAAGGATGAAACTACTTTGGCATTGAATTGGAACACTGGAGGATGCTCATAATAAAGTATCTTCGTTGGTTTTAGATCGCTTATGTCCACTTCAAACTTTTCCTCTCTTTCCTTCTCGCCCATATGTCTCTCAGTCACCTTCTTGTAAAAGTCTGTCGGGACTTCTATGCCTACTTCTTCTGGCGTCACACCTTGGGAATCATAAAGTTTTATCAAGTCCTCTTCTGTTATCTGCTTCCCCCTGAACGAGTCCACAATCCTCTTGGATCTTTCCTTTGATTCGTTGTATCTTTTCTCCTCCACTTGCAATATCTTCACAATCTCGTCTTCTGCACCATCCAATTCTGGGAAAATCTTTTTCAGATAGTCGACATGCCATAGTGCAATATCCTCCAGTTTCAGCTGCCATTTGAATTTCTCTATGAAGTTCAACGCTCTTCTCAATATGACTCTCAGGTTGTATCCTCCGCCAACGTTAGATGGAAGACCTGCACCGGCTATCGCAAATGCAAGTGCACGTGAATGGTCTGCAATAGCATATAAGGCTTCTAATGGCAGAACTTTCTTTTCCAATTCTTGTACAGAAACTTTCAAATCTCTTGCAATCAGTTTCCTTGTCTGGACCAAATCCCTCTCATCAGCATTCAACAGGCCTGAGAACTTAGCGTACTTCAAAAAGAAACCCTTGTCATAATCTATGTTGCATGCCTTCTTCATCCTTTCAATCACTGGTCCGAATACCACATCATAGCTGGTAGGCGTTCCATTGGTTATCCATGTTAGCCTTTCATGTCCAGCACCCATGTCTATGATCTTTTCCTTCATTTCTTTGTGATTATCTATCGTTCCTTCAAATTCTGTAAACACAGCATTTCCTAATTCAAGGCCTTGTACATGATATTCCAAACTGCTGCCGAAAGCGCTTGGACCGACCCAGACATCTTCCATGAAAACAATCTCTTCCTTCGGTATCCCCAAAATCTTTGTAAGCATGCCAAAATCCAATTCCATGCATTCATCCTTCCAATATCCCTGCTTGCCGTCATACATTGCAGTCTGTTGTATCATGCTGAAAGCTGTGTAAGACTTGCCGTTGATTCCAGTGTTGACTACATCATTGAACCTTAGCGATGGCTGGGGCAGTATGAGAGGGTTTGCTGGCAAGTCGAAGCTTATCTTTCCATTGTCCATTCTGAGAAAGTCAACTATGCCCGCAATGACAAAATAAAGACCAGGCAGCCATCTGCACAATATCGGATAGGGCTTGATCGAAGTATGCCCTTGTTTTTTGAAGAATTTTTCTATTGCCTTCCATGTTTCTATGTAATCCATAGGCTTGCTTGCAGGAGGATTTCCTATGAAGTCATATGTCCTGCAGCTGGCATCGTTGCATTTCTGCTGATCAGTGAGAGTCCAAAAGAATTTCTTACAGTTTGAACATTGTCTTCTCTTGAATCCTTCCTGGGCAAACAGCTTGACCTTCCAATATCTGTCGGGATTCTTTCTCATCTCTTCTATTATCGCCTGCTTGTCAGCCATAATTATTTCATTTCTCCTTGTAACTTATTAAGAAAACACCACCGACCGCTATAACACCACCAATGACAGCCAAAACAATGCTCTGCGGGAAAATAAGTTCTATAGAGGGGAACAGGAACTTTGCTATGAGTTGCAGTCCTATGGAGAAAACACCCGCAAAAGATGCTATAATTACAGTCAAAGACGCTCCTATCTTCTTAAGTCCGTAGAAGTATGTCAGTATTGACGTCACTCCAAATATGCCGAGCAGAAATATCCAAAAAACAGATTCTAGCGTCAGTTGAAATTGTATGTTGGCTATGAACATCGCTCCTAAGATGAAAAGACCTTCCAGCATCATGACAAGTATGCTCACTGATTTGTCGCTCAGTTTTCTCAGGATATTCGTGGAAATCACTATGTTTATGGCAAAAGCCAATGAGCTTATCATCGCTTCAAGCTCACCCAAACCGAATACTGGCTGGAGTATAACAGGATTAAAAAGTACAACGAAGATACCTACAATTATCAGAAATCCACCCACAATTTCAAATCTTTTCAGTCTTTCTCCAAGAAAGACAAATGACAATATCAGTACAAGCAGCATTTCTGAACTGTTCCCTCCCAATAGAAGTTCCTTGCTGGCGCCTATCCTTGTTATCGAGTCGAACCATAAAAGCAGTCCTATTGCACCGAATATGCTAGAAATTATGATTTTAAATATTCCATTCTTGTTTATTTCCCTGTATATTTTTGGATATTTCAAAAAAGTTATAGCAAGCATGACACCGCCACCGAAGATAGCAGACAAACCCGTAACTATGAATGGACCTAGGTTGAAGAAGGACATTATAGCCTCTCCGAGGACGGAAACAAATCCTATCAACAATGCACTGAACAGGACTATAGCTATGTAGAAAGCTTTCATCAATTAAATGTTGTAGACAATCGAATTAATTTATACATCAGATTCTTGCCGGCTCAGCTTCGATGAACAAGTTTTTAATCCCGTCTATCTCTTTCATTATATCTTTCTTGATTTTCTGCTTGAGCTTATAGAGCTCGTCAAGTGTTATGTTTTTGCTGACTTTGACTATCATTATACAGTTTAGAAATGGACCAGACATTCTGAGTTTCATGTCCTTCAGTTTTATCGTTGGGTATTTGCGTATGATCTTGGATATATCTTCGACAATTTCTGGACTGTTGAAGGCGTCTACCAGTACCAAAGATGCTTCTTTGATTGTACGTATTGCGATGAATGCTATGTAGCATGCGACTATCATGGCTCCTATGGAATCTCCCCACGCAAAGCCAAAATATGATAATACAATTCCTGTCAGAATGACAAACGAGGAAGAACTATCTTT
The DNA here is from genome assembly GCA_035289185.1 of archaeon. Classification (GTDB taxonomy): domain Archaea; phylum Aenigmatarchaeota; class Aenigmatarchaeia; order CG10238-14; family SCSR01; genus DATDXT01. The sequence continues at coordinate 13,274 of DATDXT010000067.1, forward strand.
TATTGAATTTTTAGCGTCGGCCTTTAAAGATAATAGATTGTGTTGAGCAGCCATTTTGTTTTTGATTATTGCCAATATAAGTGAAATTGTCCCGGCAAGAACTAATGCAATCATGGAAATAGGTGTGATATGAACTGGTTCCGGATTCACCAATCTACTATAAGAGGTGTAAAAAATCCATATGCTCATGCCGAACATGATCATCGCTACTAACAGTGATGAAAGCGTTTCAAACCTGTAGTATCCGAAATGGAACTTTTTGTCAGGACCCCTATGAGAAACGATTAGTCCCAACCATACTATTAATGACACTACAGAATCTCCTAAAGAGTCTACTCCATCAGCAACAAGACCTACACTATTTGTACTCTTACCAAGATAGATTAGAACGACTCCTATCGAAATCAAGACTACTGCCGAGATTAAAACTACACGTTCTACATTTCTCATGATTAAATATTTAGAAATGATAGAACAAAAGGATTCAGTCCAAGGAAGAAAATAACCGAAGGCAATAATAACACGCCCATGCAGTTAGACCTGTTTACATTCAGCCTATTGCACAGGATTCCTATGGAAGTAGAGACTGCCAGTACAATCAATCCTTTCCATCCTGTAGCAAATCCCACCATAGAAATCAGGAAAACAATAACACCAACCGACAGTTTCTTATAATTAACTTTGGCCAAAACCACAGGTATTTTCTTTCCAAGATAAAGAGTGATGCAGGCACTTATCAATGATACAAAACCTATGACGCTCGTAAGAAGGACCACATCATCAAATGTCATCTTGACCAAAACCCTCTCTATGGCCACGCTGGCTCCAGACCTTGGATTGTCCACAAGATACAAACTGTTCAAGGAAAAAACTTCGTTCGCCACGTTTATTCCACTCAAAGCCACTAAGAATCCTCTAGAGTCGCCGACACCTCCGATATACTGTGCCATAGTCGCAGCCTGGCTTACGCCTACCGCTGGAAGAAAACCGACAGCTATGCCGAACAACGAGCCAAGTATTATTGATTTCAAAATGTTCCTCTTGCTTATCTTCAGATCACTTTTAACATCCTGTTTAGGTATCTTAGATTTTTCTGTAAGACTTAGAATCACTGTGCTTAGACCAAATAGTCCTGCCAGAATCGGAAACAAGATGCTTTGCTGCGAAAAGAAACTGGAGTTTAATGTTATAATGCCAAATATGCCAGATAACATAATTATTCCAATGGAAAACAATATGTAATGGATTTCCCTTTCAGTCAACACCATCGATGCAATCACAAGCATTATCACATAGCCGATGTACGGTCTTGAAATGTCATAGAATTGTGTGAAATAGTTTGATAACATAAACATGAGAAATACTGTAAGCAACAGAGAACCCAAACCGCCAATAATTGTCAGCTTTACTGCTTCATATCCTCTTCCTTCAAAAAGCATTTGATGTCCTGGCAAGACTGATAGTGATGTATTCTCACCCGGTGCACCTAAGAATATCGATGGAATGTAACTTGCAAAGACCTGTGCTACTGCAACTGACACTATCAAAACAGCTACATAATGCGGCGAATTCAAGAAGACTATGCTTGACAATAGCAAAGGAAGAATGTTGTTGACGTTCATCCCTGGCAACAGTCCTAAAAGGGTTCCTATTACTATTCCAAAGAGTGAAATCAAGATTATTTCTAACATTAAAAGAAAATTAGACCAATAAATTTAACTAGTATTAGTATCGACTTTTGATGCATCAAGAACTATATTATCATCTTTTTCAACTCTGACTAACTTGTATCCCATCCTTTCAGCATAAAGATCAAATTCTGTTTCTATCTTCCTCTTAATTTCCATGTATCTATTCTCGTCTGCAGCATTGTTTAGTTGTGAATGCAAATCAAATCGATTTTTGAGAAAATTAGTATACAATTCTATGTAACTGTCTGTCTGTATCGTAGGCTTTGCTCCATCTAACATCAATCTTCATTGAGAAAGTGAAATATTTAAACGCTACATTAGACAAATTGTTTTTATGGCAGAGAGCAAGAAATTGAAGATGGCAGAACCAGAAGACAAAAGATTCAGGATGATCGTGGCCGTAAACCTGATATCCGCTGTTATATTGATGCTGTTCGTTTCAACGATGCTGCTTGTAGTCACCTATTCTATATACGGATTTTCATTGATTCAGTTTGCAATGACTATAATATTCATCCTGCTGTTCTTTGTCATTTTCAAGATGGTAGTTAAAAGAAGCATCATTTGATTTTCTTGATCTGATTTTCCATTATGTCCAATCCCTTGTCTATGTCATCTTCCATTATCGACAAAGGTGGAGCAAGTCTGATTGTTTTTTGCCCGCATCCTAAAAGAAGCAATCCGTCCTTGAACGCTTTATCCTCTACGAAATTCCTGTTTTCTTTTGTGTCAAATTCTACTCTTAGCATCAATCCTAATCCATTAGTATTGACAACAACACCTTGATAATCCTTCTCCCAATCTTTGATTCTTTTCAATATGTATTTTCCCATGTCTTCTGCATTCTTCAAAAGCTTCTCTCTTTCAATAATCTCTATAGTTTTAAGTCCTACAGCCAAATCTATCCTAGATCCGCCGCCCCATGTGCTTGAAACAGCTCCCTGTTCCTTGGGATCGAACTTTTCATTGAATATCGTAGCTCCTACTTGCAATGCTTTTGAAGAAGAAACAAAATCAGGAACGATGCCATAATTTTCAAATCCCCACCACTTTCCAGTCCTTCCAAGACCAGATTGTACTTCATCTATGATCAAAGGAATCCTGTACCTTTCCGTCTCTTCCCTAAGCTCTCTTATGAACTTCCTGCTCGCTATATTATATCCGCCTTCGCCCTGCACCACTTCTGTTATAACGAATGCTACCTCATCAGGATTCTCCCTTATGACATCCTTTATCTCATTTTCCTTGTCATCTTCAGTCTTGAATTTTATCCTCTTCACATTCAGTTCCGGATATCCTTTTTTGTGCACATTTTTGCTGTATGTGAATGTAAGCGAGCCCAACGTCCTGCCATGGAAAGCGCCATAACAAGAAATACCGAAAAGTTCATTAGGCTGTTTCTTTAAAGCCTCGCTCCTCTTCCTGAAAGAAAGCTTTATTGCGTTCTCAACAGCTTCAGTCCCTGTGCTTATGAAGAAAACTTTATTCAAGTTGCTTGGCATTATTGATAAAAGTTTCTGTGCTAATTGTGATTGTTCTTCGGTAAAGAAGTCCTGTCCAGCAACTTTGTGAGCACCGCTTTTGGCTATCTTTTCAATAAGTTGCACAATCTCTGGATGGCCGTAACCAATTGGGCAGCTGCAGACATTGGAGTTGAAATCCAGGAATTTCTTACCGTCAACATCTTCAAGATAGCATCCTTCACCAGACTTTATAACAAGAGGATATGCATAAGTAGTGTCAATACAGTTCTTTAACGTGTTTCTTACAATCCTGTCGACTTCAGACATACAAGGAATATTTTGTATTAGTATAGCTTAAAATTTAAGCAGGCTTCCTAGGTTCTATATTCTTCAGCCTAGGATCCACTCTAAGCGAAACATTTAATCCATTGGATCTATCGTATTTGTTTACCTGCATCAGAATATCGTAAAAATTCTTGTTGAACTTGTTGCAATACCATTGTGCTATGTCCAGATACAAATCTACAGTTGCTTTAGAATCACTGTCTTTGGCAAAATATATTTCTCTATCCAGTATGTGTTTTGCAACCCAATCGAAGTGTATATGATGATGCCATGCCATTGGAGTATTTGATGAACCAGGATAAAATTTAAACTTTTCATCCCCATCTAAATTGTAGAATATGGCACCATAGTTTTCCTTGGGTTCCCAATGTTCAATCATCTTCTTATTGCCTTTTCTTCTGGCTTTCAACAATTCTTCTGTCGTCATTTCATGTCTGCCGCAGAACCAATCAATGACATTATGCGCCACCCAAGAACTCTCGCCTACAATCTTCCCGTTTTTGACTCTTAAATTTCTATAAAATTTCTCATATATATCCTGTCCACTTTTGATATAAGCATGTCCTTTTTCATCGTCATTTGTTATTTCTCTTGCAGGAGTATCATAACGATCTCTCCATCCTCTTCTCAGAAGTTCCGGTACAAATTCATTCTTCTTCAATCCATCAGGATGTTTATCCAAAAGAAGATATTCGCAAAGTTCCATGTGAGTTGTGACTCCCATTTCTAAATATAGAAGAATAAACTTTAAATTCTCTCCTGTTCACTAAACTTTCCATGATACTTTTCGCTACCTTTTGTCTCTTCTAGAATAATTTGACAGATCTTGGTCTCAGGATAGATTGCCAGAGGCATTGGTGAAAGGTTGACCATCTCCAGAACTACTTTAGAAGATGTTCCAGGCTGTATGAAACCGCTGCTTACATGCGTCAACAATCCTATCCTTGCGAATCTTGACCTACCTTCTATCCTGCCGGAAATGTTGCTCGGCAAAGAAATATGCTCCTTTGTTATTCCATGCACCATCTCACTAGGCATGACCATGAAATAGCTTTTATCATCAACCTCAACCACATTTGTTATGTCCTTATGGTCTACATCATCATTTACATGGAAGATCTCATGTGATTTCTTAAAGACACGGAAAGTGTTGCCAAGATGCAGGTCTATGGAGCCGGGTCCCACATCTTTCTCATCAAAAGGCTTTATCTTAAGCTTGCCATTCTTCAAAAGTTTCAATATCTCGCTCTTAGTCAACACTGCCATTAAATATAGGATTTATGGAAGGTTTATAAAGATTAGTCCTGAATTTAAAATAAAGGATTACTATGGATGAAGAGCCGTCGATTAGTGTAGAAGAAATGACAAGACAGGTAGCTACGATTCT
>DATDXT010000068.1:0-10644 GCA_035289185.1 archaeon
AGCTTTTTATTTCTTTAAACTTCTATACTATTTTTAATACAACGGTGTTTTAATGGGAAAAAGGATAATTCCAAGAGCAAGAGGGAAGGGTGGACCAAGGTATGTCGCACCTAGCCACAGATATCTTGGAAGAGCAGAATATGGCGCTTATTCAAACATAAATGCAAAAGTCGTGGATATATTGGACGATGTCGGTAAGACAGCTCCTGTATCCAAGATAAAGTTCGAAGACGGAAAGGAAGTTTTGCAGATAGCAGCGGAAGGAAACTATATTGGACAGATTGTAAAGTACGGCAATGAGGTAAACACTGGAAATGTCGTTGAATTGCATAACATGCCTGTAGGAACTAAGATTTTCGGTATAGAGACCTATCCTTTGTCCGGTCCTAAGATGTGCAGGAGCAGCGGGACATTTGCATTAGTTGTAGGAAGAACTGAAGCTAAGACAAGAATACAATTTTCTCATGGTAAGCTAGTTGAACTGCATAACAGATGCAGAGCTACTGTCGGAGTTGCAGCTGGTGGTGGAAGATTGGAGAAACCATGGATAAAAGCCGGACAGAAAGGACATGCGAAAGCAGCTCACAACAAATTGTATCCTAGATCAGCCGGTGTAGCAATGACAGCAACAGATCATCCTTATGGTGGTAGAAGCAAGAGGCCTAGACCAACAAGGTCTGTAAGCAGAAATGCTCCTCCAGGTGCAAAGGTTGGAAGCATAAGTCCTAGAAGAACTGGAGTTAGGAAGTAAAATCTAGGATATTTAATCTTTTAGATTGAAATAGAGAATAATGGTCGGGGAGAAGATTTTTGACGTTCCTAATTATATAGGTCTGTTTGCTCAAAATACATTACTTCAAAATCACGCACTCCATTATGCCGACAAAGGCGATTATCTAGCATTTCGTACTGATGGTGGCTACGAATTGGTTAAGATAGAGGAAATGGCAATTGAATGGGGAGGACATGTTAAAGAACTTACATTAAGCAAGAGAAACTTCCTAGGCAGGAGAATAAGGTTGACAGAGACTTTGAATGGAGCCATTTACATTCCTTCACCAGAAAACTTAAAATTCATAATTGAAACGGAAAAATCAAATAGAACCTGGGAAAAGGTAAAAATGGGAGAAGAGCTTAGTGTTGGAATAGAAGACTTGATGGGGAAATATATTTCTAGTCTTACCTGATTGTGAATAAAATCTATTTAAGTTTCAGCGATAGTAGTATTTTGAGGGACTAATAATTGTTCTTCATGATTGATTTCAATGAGCGAATTACATCAACAAGTATGGAACTGGTATTCTAGAGAATCTGTTCAAAGAGCTATCGTAGAAGTAGCAAAAAGCAGGGAAGTAGTCTCGGTTTTCAGGGAAGGCAAGTTCGGCAAGAGACCAGACATCATACAATACCCTTCTGACGTATTACAAGCAGTAGCCGAAGGAACATTAGCATTCCATGGGTCAGTAGAAAGATGGAGCCAGCCGATGAAACTCGACGTCGGACTGACAAAAGAACAGTTGGACGAACTTAGGTCTGGATGGGACCTAATAATAGACATAGATGTGGATAATTTTTTGATAGCGAGGATTGCAGCTAAGAAGATAATGGACGCATTGAAGGATCACGGTGTAAGGAACTACAGCTGCAAGTTCACAGGTGGGACATCATTCCATCTGGGAGTGCCGTTCGAATCAATACCTGGCAAGATAGACGGCAAGGAAAGCAGGAAACTTTACCCGGAACTGTTCCAAAGGACTCTTGAATATTTGAAGTTTTATGTGAAGAACCAGTTAAGGGATGCTGTACTTGCAGTTTTTTCACCGTCAGAAGTTTCACAGAAAATAAACAAGAAGCTGCCAGACCTGGTGGGCACTGACGGCAATCTGGATCCTTTCAAGTTCATAACCATAGACATCTTCAGCTCAAGACATTTGTTCAGGATGCCTTATTCATTGCATGAGACAAAGATGCATGTCAGCCTTCCATTCAAGCCATCGCACATAGAGAAGTTCGAGATAGAACAGGCATTGCCGAAGAACGTGAAGATAGAGGAGAAATTCTTGAATTATGTTGGTGGGATTCATGATGCAGAAGGATTGATAATAGAAGCTGTTGATTGGAGCACAAAACAGAAAGTGGAGATAAAAGAGAAACTGCCAAACATGAAAAAGATGCCTAAGGTTAAAGAGATACCTGAAGAATACTTCCCTCCTTGTATAAAGAAAATGTTCAATGGTATGGCTGATGGGAAGAAAAGAGCCGTATTTGTTTTAACTACATTCCTTCAGAACATGGGATGGGGAATGGACAAGATAGAGGAAAGATTATTGAAATGGAATGAGAAGAATGTTCCACAATTGAGACCGAGCTACATAAGGACACAGTTAAGATGGCACACAAGACAAGACAGAAGTCTACTTCCACCAAACTGCATGAACGAGAATTTCTACAAGACGCTTGGATTGAATGTTAATTGTGAGAATCTGCACAAGATAGGAATAAAAAATCCTGTGACGTATGCGATAAGGCAAGCCAATAGAAAAGAAAAAGTTAACAGGAAATAATATTTTTATTGTCCGTAAGCACCTGTACCAGTCAGCCATTCCATATCGTCTTTTGTAAGAGGCTGCCTCTTTAACAATTCTACATTACCTATTCTGTCGAAAATTTCTTTGAGGGATTTTTGAGGATTATCGACGTTTACTTCTTCTCTCCTTCTAAGTTTATCATGATTGTAATGTTCCAATACAAAGTTGTCAGGAGTGATTGTTAAATTAATCTGACCCATGTATCTTGTATGAACTTCTATTCTCCTCTCTACTTTGCCCTCTTTGCTTACATTTTCCATGTCAGAATAGTAGTAATTATTACAATCGTAATCTTTTAAAAAAGGTTCGACATATTTTTGAACATACTTACTTAACAGTTCAAACTGTTTTTGTTTCGTTTGTCTTATTTGGGAATCGTATTTATCTTTCAAATAAGATATTTCATCGTTTATTTTATAAGCATCAAACCTCAACTTCTGAGCATCTGAAACTTCCAGATCCTCTTTAGTATCTTCCATCCAATGTTGTTGGCATTGAATGTTCCTCTTAGTCATTTTGCATCCTCTTCCTTCACATTTACTCTTAAGCCAGTCGACTTCATGTATTTCTTCAATTCTTTCATGAACTTTATGTAATTGTCTTTGGGGAAACTGGGTTCTTCTATGGTTTTGCCTACCAATTCATCATATTCATTATAAACTCTTACAATTTTCTTGTTTATTGCTCTGAATCGTCCTTTTCCTATATGCTCCATTTCAAAAACACTGTCATTATCTTCTAGATTGCCATTCTTGTCGTATGTGTCATTGTATATGCTGATTCTTTTGCTGTAAAGATGGATGTTCAGTCCCTCTAGCAACGGAGTCAACGACGAATAAAATGTTTCGAAATACCACAAAGATCTATCTTCTTTGCCTTTTCTCTTATCTATCCTATATCTTCTGCCATAAGTCAAGAAATGAACAAGCTCCTCTGTCCTTTGAAAAACATCTTGCCTGCCTTTGAAAGCAGGTATTTCGATTATGACCTTGTACCTGGTCTCGTAATTGCATGTATTATTCTCATCTGCCACGAAAACTGATACGTACATGTCAGCAACCGGACTGTGGATCTCTAGATATTTCATCGTGTCTGCGATGGCGTTTTTATAAGATTCTTTTCTGCTTTCTCTTTCAGACCTTAAATCTTCCCTATATTTTTTGAATTTTGGATCCACGTGTTCCAGGCCCTGTAAAATATCATCTTTGTATTTTTCTGACCTGCCATATTCGTGTCTGTTAACAGTGTAAATAGCATCTAATTTTCTAATGAAAGTTTCGGCATCAAAAGAACCAGACTGTTTTCCCATACACAAACTATTGCAAATATCACGCTTATAAAACAGGTTAACATAATTTAACTAAAAGGTTAAAAACATTGACAATATAGTTAATTTATGATTCCTGACAAAAACTCGGGCAGCACAAAAGATTCTGTTATAAACACACTGGCAAACAAATGGCCACTGAGCATAAGGAAAATATATTCTTTAGTCAGAAAAACCAACCGTGTAAGCTATCATGCTGTGTACAAGATAGTGAAACAGCTTGTAAATGACAGTGTGCTAGAAGAAAAAAACAAGGAATATTTTCTAAGCAGGGACTGGATAGATTATGTTTCAGGATTCGCGGAGAAACTGCTTTCAAACTACGCTACAAGGTCATCAGAACAGCCAAACACTTTTATTTTTGACAACGTAGCAGAAGCCGACAATTATTTGATGAGCATGCCGTCCATTGAAAATGAAATAAGAGTGGTGCAATGCAGGCATCTGTGGTGGGCTTTGTTCAGGCCGGAGACTTACTATTTCAGAATGGAAAAGGACAAAGTATACAAAAACCAGACATATGTTCTGTGCAATAGCAACACTATGGTAGACAAATGGTGCTCGTCTTTCGAAAGCAAAATGAAGAAACACATAAAGCTTGGATTCAATTCTAACAACAACTGCGATGTGTTCGTCCGTGGTGACAGAGTGATTGAAATATACTATCCGAAACCCCTGACAGACTTTCTGGATAAAAAATATCAGAATGCTAAGAGCATAGAAAAACTGGACTTGAACGACCTGATAAAGAATTTTTACAGGAAGAAGGCAAATATACATGTGATAGTCAACAAGAACAAGAAGATAGCCGACCACATAAGAAATGTTACTCTGGAACAGTTTTCATGAAGTCTATATAAAGTATTTCGTCACATCTTATTTTATGTCAGAAGAAGGCGGCATAACATTCGAAACTATAAGGAAGATACATATAGAGGAAAAGACTTTTGATAAGCTTGCAAAGATTCCTTCAGACTTTTATAGCAAGGCGAAAGAATATCTGGAAAAAAAGAAATTGCTTGTTGAAAAAAACAAGGAGATAAAGAATGTGGAAAACATGATAGAAAACATCTTTGAGATGCGTGAGACTAAGATTTTGACACATGCTAAGATATCTGCAAGGACAAAGATGCCTCCTGAAAACCTTACGCCAGAGGAGGAAGAGTTCTTCAACCAGATTGTACAGATGATAACAGATAGAAGATCAAACGTGATTAGTAATGTCTTTAAGCAAGATGATGCAAAAAAGATGGTTAAAGCAGTTTTCAAGGACGATGTGACAGAATTCGTGGGAAGCGATATGAAGTCTTATGGTCCTTTCAAGGCTGAAAACAAGGCAGAAATACCAGAGGAAAACTTTAAAATACTTTCCCGTCGTAATATTGTTGAAGAAGTGATTGAATGAAATATCCGAAAAAAGCCAAAAGGTACTGTAAATTTTGCAAGAAACACACTGAGCAAGAAGTAGAACTTGCAAAGAGGAAGACCAGAAGAACTTTGTCTCAGGGACAGAGAAGATTCTTGGAAAAGTTGAAGGGTTATACTTCATTCCCTAAGGAAAATCCAAAGGGGCAGGAGAAATTGACAAAAAGGTTGGATTTGAGATTCAAGTGCAACATATGCCACAAGATGATGACTACACCAGGTTGGAGGACCAAGAAGTTTGAAATAGTGAAAGGTTGATTTTTATGGACGACGACGTAATAAGATTTCCGACAAGCAAGTTTGTAAGAGTGACTTGTGCCAAGTGCAAGAACAATCAGATAATCTTCAACAAGGCTTCGACACCGGTCAAATGCCTCAAATGTGGAGAGATGATTGCAATTCCTGCAGGCGGGATAGCTGAGATATCTGGAAACAGGCTCGACATGCGTGGATGAAGCATAAATACCAATTTTTCCATTTTAAATTATGAGTTCTATCGCTGTTGTAGGAAGTTCTTTCGGTGATGAAGGAAAGGGGAAGATAGTAGACTTCCTAGTTTCTAAATATAATATAGACGCTGTTGCAAGGTTCAATGGCGGTTCTGGAGCAGGACACGAGATTGTAATCGATGGTGAAAAATTTACATTCCATCAGGTTCCATCCGGAGCATTTTTGGGAAAGAAGTTGTACATAGGCGAAGGATGTGCTGTCGATCCGGAACTTTTATTCAACCAGGAGGTTGAGGTTTTAAAAGCAAAAGGTTTTGAACCAGATCTTGGTATAAGCGATAACTCCAAAGTGGTTTTTGATTTCCTGAGAGAGATTGATGGTGCAGAGGAAAGTGTAAGAGATGTAAAAACCACGAAGAGAGGGATAGGTCCTACATACACGATGGACACTGCAAGACTAGGAATGAGGATGTATGATGTTGCTGACGAAGAGAAATTGAAATCTAAACTTCCTAAATTCATGAAATTTTGTCAAGGTTATCTGAAGATGTTGGAATCAGACTATACGATAGATTTCGACCAAACATTGAAAAAATATTTAGAACTGTCAAAACGTATAGCTCCTTACGTCAGGGACATAAGAGATGAGATAAACAATATTCATTCTAGAAAAACAATACTTTTCGAGGGGGCTCAGGGAACATTACTGGATCAGATTTTCGGTGTATATCCAAACGTAACATCATCGAGAACAACTGTTGATGGAATTTATGGGGGCACTGGTCTAAGATTTGGCAAAAGAATCGTGGAAAGGATAGGTGTTTTCAAAGCATACGAATCCAGGATGGCAAACACAGGACCTTTTATAACAAAGATGGATGATGAGGTACAGGATGAACTGAGAAAGAAAGGTGATGAATTTGGAAGAACGACTGGAAATCCGAGAAACTTAGGATGGCCAAATCTTGTAGAATTGAAATATGCAACTGAGAGAAACGGATTTACTGGATTGGCTGTAACAAGGATTGATACCTTTGCAGGATTAGATAAGATAAAAGTCTGTAAGGGATATTTGGATGATAAAGGAAACAAGACTGATAGGATTCCTTCAGATTCTGAAAGGTATGAAAAATACCAGCCTGTATATGGAGAACTTGAAGGTTGGCCGGAATTAAGCGAAGAAAAATGGAATAGCATAGCCAAAAAAGGATACGCTACACTTCCTCAGCCTGTGAAAAATTATTTGAAATGGATAAGTTATTATGTAAAAGTGGATGTGAAAATTGTTTCTGTGGGCGCTGATAGAAAATCTACAATAGCAACTAAGATGAAGATTTAGACTGAGGTTCTACAGTAGTCTCGCTATGTTCTCTTACAAATTGCAACAGATAACTTAAGCTGCTAGTTCCTTTACAGCCAAGACTGCTTCCCTTACATCCAACAAATGTTTGCTGACCAACGACTGCTCCTGTAGTAGCACTAACATCACGGTTGACATATGTGGTCCCATACTCGATGTTTTTATTGAAAAAATCTATTTTCTTCTTGTCATTCGTATACAATCCAGCTGTCAGTCCATATTCAGTGTCATTTGCTATTCCAATCGCCTCTTCGAATTTCTTGTATTTTACTATTGCAAGTATTGGAAGGAACAGTTCTTTGTGGAAGATCTCGCTGCTGGTATTCACTTCAATTATAGTAGGTTCGACATAGAATCCGTTATTATAAAGCTCACTTCCAATTATCTGTCTTCCTCCAAATGAGACTCTGCCCTCCGCCTTTGCTTTTTCTATAGTTGATAAAAAACTTTCAAGAGATGTCTTGCCGATTATAGGACCGACATAAACATCTTTTTCTAGAGGATTTCCAATCTTCATGATCCTCACTCTTTCTATGAGATTGGAGATAAACTTGTCATAAATGTTTTCATGAACCAGCACTCTTGAACAGGCGCTGCATTTCTGACCGCAAAAACCAAATGCTGCAGACGCTACTCCATTGACAGCTTTGCTTACATCTGCATCCTCGCATACTATGACTGGGTTCTTGCTTCCCATCTCCATCACAAATTGCTTTGGAACGTTCATGTTAACAGATTTTTTCAACATTGACATACCAACATCCCTGGATCCAGTGAATGCTACTCCTTTGACTGTCAAATTTTCTAAAATCTCCTCTCCCACATCTTTTCCAAAACCTGTCACATAATTGAATACACCTTTAGGCAGACCTGCTTTTTCAAGGACTTCGTACAATTTCAATCCACTAAGAGGAGCGGGATTGTCACCAAAGGAAGGTTTGAAGACGACTGTATTGCCCATTATCAGAGCTGCAGCCGACATGCCAGTAGATATAGAAAATGGAAAATTAAACGGTGCAATAACACCCCATACACCGAATGGTCTTGATACTATTCTTACAGATTCTCCTGATGACCTTGAACCTTGATGCCCCAGTGTTCCTTTTTCACCGCCAGAATACTTGCCACGCTGTATGATGAAGCCTTTGTTCTGTTCTACAAGAAATGAATAGTATCTAAGGAAGTCTATTGCTTCATCTACCTCTCCTATCGATTCTCCTCTGGTCTTACCATTCTCAAAACTGACTATAGCAGCAATATCGAATTTATTATCGCTTATAACATCCGCTGCTTTCCTCATTATCTTTATCCTTTTCATCCAGTCCAAATGCTGCCATTCTTGAAGAGCTTCCTTAGCTGCGTCTATCGCTTTCCTTGTGTGGAAAAGATTGCCTCTTTGGAAATAGCCTATCGTTATCCTTCCGTCTATCGGTGAGATAGTTTTTATCTCTTCTGCAGCATTCACTGATTTCCCGTTTATGTACATCGGATAGTGCTTGCCGAAGCTTTTCTGTACTTTCTTTACAGCCTTGTCAAAATTCTTGTCCAGCTTGACCTCATCCATTGCAAAAGTGTTCTCGTTCTTGAACTCCATTAAAAGTAATTTATTTTAAGAGCCTAATTAACTTTAATGGAACTTTCAAAATATTTTAGAACTGCTCCTATGTACTATTGGACTCTTTCACTGCTCATCTTGATGGCTTCTGTATCTAGCTACTACAGAGGACAATTACCGACGAACCTAGTCATATCATTTCTAGTTGCAAGCAGCTTGGACATGTTGATGAGGAAATTCTTTGCAAAGAAACCTCTTTCTTTCCCATATTCTGGAGCAATAACTGGAACCATCATAGGATCTATAGCACCATTTGTAAGTTCACCTCTGGTAGTTGTTACAGCTTCTATTGTTGCAATTTTGTCCAAATATTTCATAAAGATAAGAGGAAATCACATATTCAATCCAGCTACTCTTGGACTTTTAGTGGCACTTTCTATATTTTCCTTGGGCGATGAATGGTGGGCTGCCGGAAGCTACAACACAGCAGGTTATATTATAACACTGACACCACTTCTTGTGATAGCAAACTACAAAGCAATCAAGCTTGGTGTATCTATCCCATTCCTTGTGACTGTAGCATTATTGAGCTTGGTCACAGGATTTATACCACTGACACTGTCGATTAGCGGTATAAGCGGATTTTTCTTTGCATTACCGTTTTATTTCGGTTTCATCATGGTTTCCGAACCTAAGACCTCACCTTACAAGAGGAATGAACAGATTGTATTCGGTGTTGCTGTAGCTGTCTTGATGTTCGTCCTTTCATTCTACAATGTAAAATATGCGTTGCTTCTGGGATTGCTAGCATGTAACTTGATGTATGGAATTTATAGAAACCTAACTAAACGGATTTAAAGACTACTTTTGAATATAGTTTCATGAAAGACACTATTATAGCTACAATAACCTATGACAACAACAAGGATGAAATAAGGAAGAGGATTGTCAAATCTGTAGAAGAATGGAAAGATCTTGGTTTGGAAGTAGTCACTTCCGACGGCGGTTCCTCTGATGAGCTTCTATCAGAACTTCGTGAATTGGATGTCAATATACTTTCGAGGCATTCTATAGATGTAGGCGTTGGCATCAAACAATCTGTAGAATGGGCTGCAAAAGACTTGGACAAAATGCATAGCAAAATATTGTATTGCGAAAGCGACAAGAGCGGCAATTATGGATTCAAGAAAGACATAGAAGGCATATTTAAGATGTTGGATCGTGCCGATATTGTTGTCGTTGGCAGGACTTCTGATTCCATGAGAAGCTATCCTGCATTCCAACAGTTCACAGAAAAAAATCTAATAAACAGATTCTATTCAGACTTGATAGGAGATATTACAGGATACTACATACAGGATTTTTCCTACGGTACGAGAGCATTTAGAAAGAGTGCTGCGGCCTATTTCACTGACTGCCCCTATGACAACTGGGCTGT
The DNA here is from genome assembly GCA_035289185.1 of archaeon. GTDB lineage: Archaea > Aenigmatarchaeota > Aenigmatarchaeia > CG10238-14 > SCSR01 > DATDXT01. Next base: position 10,143 of record DATDXT010000068.1, read on the forward strand.
GATGTTCGAATCTTTGATAAGAGCTGCTAAAGACGGCAGAAAAATCGTTGATAGGAATGTGAGTATAACTTTTCCAGACACAGAGGAAGCTAGCAGCATGAAAGCATACATTTACAGGATAGAACAGGCAAATCAAATAACATTAGTGCCTTTTTTAGACTACTTTAAAAGGAATGATGTTTCCTCAGCAAGTTCTTTTCTTAAAAAATACTCTAAATTATTGCAAGAATATACAACTTTTACTGTTTAACTTGAACAACTATAGTACCGACCAGTGACGGATTCAAATGATCATGATAGTTCCATGCACCAATCTTTGTGAATGTGAAAGAATATGATTCTCCTGTCGACAATGGCTTCAAAGCATCAAATCCAGGATAGATTGTATGTGTTGGGTGGGCATTCGACGCAGGCCAATGTTGCGCAGTGTCCTTGTTTACAAATGTCACAGTATCGCCTAGATTAACAGTCAAACTTGTTGGATTAAATCCTGCTGAAATCA
>DATDXT010000069.1:0-4306 GCA_035289185.1 archaeon
TCGGTTCTTTTACAATAGCCTTTGCCATGAACACCATATGCTTTGTTAAGAAAACAGAGATGAAGTCATAGACGCTTACTGCCAGAAGGAAGACCAGTGATGGAATGACTCCGAGGGATGCACCAAGTATGGAACCTATTCCTGACAATGAAAACACTACAGATGTTGTCTGGCTTGCAAACCCCGGTCTTTTCAATTTCCAGATAATGAGCGCGATTGCAAGGATCATCCCGACATCGATGTACAATATGCTTACAGGTATGAGGAAACCGAAAGTTATCCAGGATGACATGAACAGAACGAAGATTTCCAATGCTCTCAAAAGATTCCTCTTAAATTTGATTATCAGCATTATCACGACAGTCGCAATAAGTATGTAAGATATGAGATACAGTGATGTGGAAATGCTTTCTGGGTTGCTTACGATGGGCTCTGCCACTCCGGCCTGTATCGCATTGAAGTAAAGCTGTCCTATGTGCAATCCCAATCCTTGGACTGCCAAAAATACTGCGACAAAGCTTAAGGATATTAATCTTGAGTCCGTCATAAATAAGTTATGGATTTGAAAGATAAAGTTGTCGGCAGGGTAAGCGCCATTTTGAAGGAGCACTATGTATGTGACGCCTGTTTAGGACGTACCACATCGCAACTACTGTCAGGATTCACCAATGAAGACAGAGGAAAGATAATCAGGACTCATGTAGCAATGTTAATAGATTCTGGGGAAGGCATAGAAATCAGCAAAGAGAACATGCATGGATACAAATTTAGGAATTCTAAGATGGAGACTGCCAAACCCGACAAATGCTACATATGCAAAGGTCTGTTCACAGAAGGAATTGATGGCTTAGCCATGAAAATCATAGGCAGGCTGAAAGGATTTGAATTTGAAACATTTTTAGTAGGCAGTGTTTTGAGTGATGAACTGCTTAATGTAGAAAATAAAGTATGGGAGACTGTGGGTGCAGAGTTTGTAGAATCTATGAAGTCTGAAATAAACCGTGAAGTTGGGAAGAAACTGGAAAATATCACTGGCAAGAAAGCGGACTTGAAGAATCCAGACATATCTGTTATCATAGACCTGAAGAATGACAGGATATCTTTGTCTATCAGAAGTCTTTTCATCATAGGTGGATACAAAAAGCTTGCTAGGGGTATTCCTCAGACAAGATGGATATGTAATGAGTGCGGCGGCAAGGGATGTATCAAATGCAAAGGTAAAGGACAGCTTTATCCGACATCTGTGCAGGAAATCATAGAGAAACCTTTTTTAAAATCCACTGATGGGAAGAAATCTTCCTTCCACGGCGCTGGAAGAGAAGACAGAGATGCGCGTTGTCTTGATTGGAGACCGTTCGTCATCGAGATAATAAAGCCTGTTAACAGGAACATAGATCTTAAAACCATCCAAAAACAATTGAACAAGAACAAGAAAGTGAACGTGAACAATTTGAAGATTTTAGACAATGGAAGGGATGAGGTAAGGAGGATAAAGACTGACAGGTTGGATAAGACTTATTCTGCTGAAGTCACTTTTTCCAAGAACATAGACAAGAAGAAACTGAAAGGACTTAAGTCTCTTGCAACAGGAACAATCCTACAGAAGACACCTAAAAGAGTATTGCATAGAAGAGCAGACATGTTTAGGAGAAGAGCTGTCAAAGAGATATCTTGGAAGGCTGTGAGTGGGAAGAAGATCATCATTAACGTGAAGGGTGAATCCGGGCTTTACATAAAGGAACTTATGCATGGAGATGAAGGAAGGACCAAACCCAGTGTTGCAGAGATTTTGGACAACAAAGTTAAAAATATAAAGCTTGATGTGGTAAAGATACATACTAAGTGATGTTATGACAAGACATTCAAGAGGATTCAAATACGGGACAAGGAGAAAGCTTGAGCAGAAGGCAGGATACAGACCTACTATAACGAAATTCTTAAGAAAGTTCGAGATAGGACAGGATGTAGTCATAACAATAGAACCTTCAAGCCACAAAGGAATGCCGTTTCCTAGATTCAAGGGCAAGACTGGCAAGATCATAGAGAAAAGAGGCCGCTCGTATGTCGTCGAGATAAGGGATTATGATGCAGTGAAGAAAATCATCTCGAGGCCGGAACACCTCACTCCTATGTAGGACATTGTTCCGAAAACCGAACCGTTTTTATTTTTAAATAGATAAATGCCAACAATAAGATAATAGGTGAACAACATGGACGTAGTGTCAGAGCAGATAGTAACGAACCTAGAAGCAAAGAAACTGATAGAGGAACGAGTGAAGAATGATGAGCCCAAGTACGAGCAGAAGAACGCTTTGTCAATTTTGAGGAAGTTTGCCAAGGGAAAGGTAGATGATGTGAAGCAGATGGTCGATGAATTGAAGACTATAAGCAAGCTTAGGGACAAGAAGATAATTGAAATTGTTAACGTGCTTCCCGAGGACAAGGAAGATTTGAGGACCATCTTCCAAAAGGAGTTTTCTCTGCTCACACAGGAAGAATTGGACAAGATTCTAGACATTGTAAAGAAGTATAGCTAAGAGAGCGATTCTCATGAAAGATGACCATGTAATAGTGTTAGACTTTTTCCCTCACGGAAAGCCAAATGACAGAAGATCAGAACCTATAGCACAGTGCATAGGCGACATGTTCTTCAACCTGCTGGAAGTTGTTGTAAGGGAAGGTGTCGCTGTCAAAACTAAGGATAGGGTCTACATAGGAAACGACAAACGTGAACAGGTAAAGTACATAAGAGGAAAGATAAGCGTGAAGGAGCTTACCAACTTTTCAAGGGGGATTTTGGAAGAGGTGGTAATGGAGCTTGTTGCCAAGGAAGAAAAAAAATATGTGGAATTTTTCAATAAAGCCGGGCCAATAAGCACGAGGATGCACACTCTAGAGCTTTTGTACGGCATAGGGAAAAAACATTTGTGGACTATAATCGACGAGAGGAAGAAGAAGCTTTTTGAGAGCTTCCAAGACATAGAGAACAGGATACCTATGATACCAAACGTGAAGAAAGTAGTAGTTAGAAGGGTATTGGAAGAACTTGAAGGAAAGGATAGGCATAATCTGTTTGTATATGCCTAAAGTTTAAATTGGATGAGCAACATTGATTTTTATGGCAGATGTAATGGTCACATTCAAAGTAATGCCTGAGAGTATAGATGTAGATTTGGGCCGGCTTGAAGAGAAGGTAAAGAATGCTGTTTTTCCTGAGAGGATAGTGCGAGAACCAATAGCTTTCGGTATTGTAGCATTGAAGGTCACGAAGCTTATGCCAGATGCTGGAGGATATTTGGAAGACGTGGAAAAGAAACTTAGAGAAGTAGATGGTGTAGGCGAAGTAGAAGTCGAAGAGATGGGAAGAAGCTTGTAAGATTATTTTTTAGTTTACGCCGACTGAAGAGCATACTGATTGTGTAAATGCTTGTGTATCAGGATCGTAAGTGCTGCTGGTTGTAGTAACAATGCCTACAGTATTCATTGCTTGCATGCATGTATTGGTTATTTTAGCGCAGTTATGGGTTGAGCCTGTGGAGTCCTGCGAATCAAGAGCGTTATATTTTGCAGGATCCCAATTGCCTTTTGGAGAGTTCGCCAGCTTGCAATTATTGCATGCATTGATCAAAGATGTCTTGCACTGTTCAGTAGAAACTTGACCGGACGTGCTTATGTAATTGCTGTACAACAAATATCCGACCAACGCAAGGACTATTACACCAAGAGCAAGCATTATCATCTGCTCGACGGCTATACCCTTCATATCATAAATTTGTTCTGGCCTATATTTAAAGATATTCTAGCCTTTCATCAAACTCTTTATCCTAGTCTCTACAATGCCCAATTCCTCATCAGCAGCAACTCTTCCACCTTCCCAGACTATAGGAATTCCATCATTGAAGAATCTTGGCAGCACATGCGTATGGAAATGGTTCACGCCTTGGGAAACTATGTTGGACTGTATCGTATTGACTCCATTAGCACCCACTGCTTTGACGATTATAGGAGCTAGCTTAGAAACTACCTTGTAAATGTCTGTTATTGTCTTATCGTCCATCTGGAAGATTGTCTCTATATGCGCCTTTTGGATGACCAATGTGTGTCCTGGATTCCTGGGTCTTATGTCAAGAAAAGCGATTATGCTCTTGTCTTCGTACACCACATGAGCCTTCATCTGGCCCACTACTATCTTGCAAAATATGCATTGGTTCTCCATATTTCACACTAACCATGTCTACCGACTTGAGCATCTAAACTAAACAAACTCTTAACCAAACAATGAACTCAAGCCAGCACTTGCTGTTTC
>DATDXT010000070.1:0-2593 GCA_035289185.1 archaeon
CATAAAAATTGGAAACAAATTTTAAAAGATTTAAAAAACCAAGGGCCTTTGGGAGAACTGGTGGCTTTGGAAAAAGCAATTGTGACTACTGAACTCGACATGATTTTGTACAGATCACGTTCCAAAAATTACGAAATAAATGACAAAGAATTTCATGGCAGTTTCGTAAAAGAATTGATTGAGCAATCTAGAGATGCAAGAGAACTCTCTTATGCACCATATTCACATTTCAATGTAGGATGTGCCGCACTTGTAGAAAACCCAGAAGGCGATAAAAAGATATTTACAGGTGCAAATGTGGAAAATGCATCGTACGGTGCAACTTTGTGCGCTGAGAGGACAACTGTGCCTGCTGCTGTATCAAAAGGCTATAGGAAAGTGCTTGCTTATGCTGTGGTCGGAGGATTCGACTATTCCATGCCTAAAAAACTCAGACAGCTCGCCGACAACGATTTTATAACACCTTGTGGAAACTGCAGGCAGTTCACATATGAGTTTGAGGCAAATCCTTGTTTTGTTATAATGGCTAAAGACAAAGGCGAAGTAATGATAACTCTTCTAGAATATCTTCAGCCTTTGGGTTTCGGTCCAAGAAGTTTGGGTGTAGATGCCAGTAAATATTCTAGAATAAATAAAAAATAAAACTTTTTTACCTGAAAACCTTAGCATACTTAGGAGTTAGGATTATAAAGTCTTCGTCTACTCCAACAATGTCTCCATTGTTAGCATGAATAGTCTTCTTCAGCTTGTCGACGCTTCTTTTCAACTCGTTTATATCCTTCTGTCTCAAGTTCCTAATCCTCAAGAAAACAACATGACCATCTCTTACAAGATCCTGAATCCTTTCGGTATCGCTAAAACTTTTTAAATCTGCTATCTTTATCTTAACACCTTCACTGCTATGGACAGTCTCATTGACTTCCATGTAAGGTTCGTCGTCTTCTGCTTGTTTGTTGTTGAATAATGCCATTTTCTAGTCACTTGTTGTTGTAATCCTTGATTATTATTTGTTTTTGATGTTTTTATTCCTTTCTTCTTCAAGCAAACTCACCAAATTCCATATTTGAGTCCTTGTATAGAGCGGCATGTTCGGGTCGCTCATGATGGAATCCATGTTGTTCACTATGCTGCTGATCTTTAGTTCCATGCTGTCCTCTGTTGAGTTCAGTATCCTCTTCGACACCTCTACTACTGTCTTTATGTTCTTAGGCACTGTCCTGTCTGTCAGTATCATTTCTAGCAATTCCCTTGCCCTTTCCAATCCCATTATATCTCCGCCTAACATAATTATGTCACTCCTTAATTACATTCTTTAGCTTGTTCTGCAAGTCCTTCAGCTTCTCCCTAAGCTTGTTCTCCATCGTGTCCATAGACCTGGTCTTGATGGTCAGATCTTCCTTGTTGTCGCTCAAATCCTTCTTTAGATTGTCAACAGTCTTAGAAACCATAACATTCCCCACAATCTTGTAGGCAGAAGACTGCTTAGTATTCTCCAATTCTTCAAGAGCCTTCTCTATTTCCATCTCTTGTATCTTCAAATTCTCTTTCTGTATGTAAACATTCTGCAATTGCTGCTGATAACTCTGGAACTGCACTAGTAAATCCTTTGCTTCGTCTGATAGATCTGACATAACTTGCCTCCAACATCTAATACATACTTGTTATCAAAGGTTTTTAAATAAGAAAAGCAGGAACAATGTGCTATTTTTCGGTCAGAAGTTCAAGCAGAAGTGCAATATCCGTATCCGCATTCCAAGCAGTTCATGCATCCTTCCTTGAAGACAAGATCATTTCCATCGTTCGGGCATTTGCCGTTCTTTTTCTTCGGTGTTTCTAAAGCAATTTGAGGCGCTCTTTCCACTTCTTCTGAATCACTTTCTTTTGCTTTGTCTTTCTTAGGAACTGAGAGAACTTGCTGTTTTATCGAAGTGTCTCTATAAACAGTAACGTCTTTGCATCCAAGTTCATATGCGAGCATATAGCTTTTCCTCATGTCTTCCACTGTGGCATCTGCTGGGAAATTATTTGTCTTGGAAATAGAAGAGTCAGTCCACTTCTGGAAAGCAGCTAATGCTCTTATGTGATCTTCTGGTGTTATGTCCATCGCAGTTACAAATACTTTTTTCATCTTTTCTGGCACATATTTTATATTTTTGATGCTTCCCCTGTTGTCGCTTATCGCTTTAATCAGATCTTCATCATACAATCCTTCATCTCTCATGGCCTCTTCAAACACAGGGTCTATGTAATAAAAGCTACCGACCTTTACATTCTTCTCGAAGACGAGACTGAACATAGGCTCCATTCCGCTGCTAGTCCCGGCTATCATGCTTATGCTGCCTGTAGGAGCAATGACTGTTGTGAATCCATTTCTTATTCCAAATTCCTTGATCTTTGCAACTATCTCATCCCAATTGAAATGCCAACTTTTCTTGTCATAGAATCCGGCGAAAGGCAACTTGCCATCAGGATAGAAACTCTTATCCAAGAATGGTACCGGTCCTCTCAATCTTGCTAGTTCTATCGATTTTATCTTCGAATAATAATTTACAAATTCCATCAATTTTTCCATGAACTCTCTTCCTTGATCAGA
>DATDXT010000071.1:0-23249 GCA_035289185.1 archaeon
CAGATAAGATTTCACAGAGCAAGATAGGCAACTACATGGCTTCCAAAATGGTTAGAATTTATGAGTTCATGACTGTAAGGATGGTCAACTACTACCCGGATGCAAAAGAAAAGGATATTCTGGTATACGCCTTCCTGCTGACATCGATCATAGGATCTGTAGTATTGCTGGTATTGTTCATTGCATTCTTGCTGCAGCCTTTGCCTTATCCAATGATAGGATTTGTATTGATCTTAGGCGTGATGTTTTATTTCTTGAAGATATTGGCAAGATGGAAAAGTTTTGAACAGACATACAGATTTTTCATACAAAAAATAGGAACAGAAAATATATTGCTAGGATTTTCGATTGCAACAGGCATACTTGGAATAGGGACAACTATACTGATAAGCTTGATGAAGACGAGCTACATGTTCACAATAATACCTGTTACGTTTGACGTATTGGCATTGGTATTTGGCATCACAGAGATGAAGGGATTTGAGGTATTGAGATTTTTCTCTTACAGTCTGAAGATGCTCAAGTACATACTGCCTCAGCTGGTCTTCGTAGTGCTTATAGCCACACTTGCTGAATCTGCGACATACAATATCATAATAGACTTTTTCAATGCCGACGTCGCTCCAAGGACAGGCTCTGTCATAATCTCATCGATGTGGATAATCTTCGGCACACTGTCTGGTATATTGGGAAAGAAAAACATGGAAGATAACTCATTGCTGCGACTTATCATGGTGGACGTCATAATTTTCCTGGTTCTGATAACGCCTGCTCCGACAGCATTGGGCATCATCCAGTGAGTGGACTGGATGGGACTCGAACCCATGGCCTTCTGCTGTTTTTTGATGACTGTTTAAAGCCAATCACCAGTGCAAAGCAGACGATCTAACCAACTGATCTACCAGCCCTTAGAAAATATTTTTAACTTAATTAGATTTAAGTAGATAGATGTTTTCAGATTAATTACTAAATGTTTTAAATCTGCAAACTGTAAGTGCAGTTTTTAATGAATTAACAGGATTGTTTTTATCTATATGTTCCGATAGGACTACATGACCTTCATGATCCAGGGGATTTTTAAATTCATATGCATTAACTACAATGCCATATTTACTGACAATTATTTCTACTTTTCCGCCATATGTTCTTGCCACATTGCCATAAGATTCTGTACTAAATACGACTTTAACCGGCTGTTCGAAAAAGTATGATTTGGACATAATTTTATCTAAATATAAGCGTTGTGAATCATTGGGAATCCCAGTTTCATAAAAACAAGTTTCTAAAACAGGCATCACGTATTTTTTAACTATTTTATCAAGAAGATCATGTTGTGTACGTTCTATATCTCTGATTTTAGATGTATATTCGTTGTCTATTTCTCCAACTCTTTTATCACGTTTGGCATTTAATCTTTCAACATCGTTTTCTAAAATATCCAGCGATTTTTCTATTTCAAAAAGTTCTTTTTGCATAGTTTGTTCTTGCATAATAAATAATAGAACAGTAATCTTTAAATACCTTGTTTCAACAGCGTTACAATATTTTCCCTATCAATGTTTAATTCGATTGACAGATTGTTCACAAATTTCTTATCCGCAATCTGTTTTAGATATGGAAGATAGTAAGCTTTTAGTTTCCTTTTAGATGCATGGAAATGTTTTGAAAGAACGTTCAGGGCGTCTGTCTCCTCTTTCCTGGTGAATTTTGTTTGTCCAAGCATCATTATGTTCTTCGGATATTCGTATCTTGTGAACTTCCTATACATCTGCTTCTTTGCCTGCGAGACTCCAATTGTCATGAAATCTATGACATAAGATAGAAGCTTCCAGTTCTGCCTGTAGGAAATCCTTCTCCTGAACAAGTCTGCCATGCTAAGCTTGTCCAAGGCTTCTACTATCTCCTTTGGATCTTCATACTCGTTTGCTATATTGTTCTCTATCCACCAAAATATCTCATCCGGGTCTTTGTCTACTCCTTCTATGGAAAGCTTAGCGCCCATAAAATCCTGAGTCTTGAACAAGATATTCAAAGCATCAAATATGTTCCTGTCTCTCTCCCTTAGTCCTACTGATTCCATATCATTTGCTGTTATTTCACTCTTGTTCTTGCTTACAGTTTCCAAGTCGTTTATGGCAGACCTGAGATCTCCATTGGAACTTTTAGCGATCTGTTTTATAACTAAATCATCGTACTTTATAGTTTCCTTCTCACATATCTGCTTCAATCTCTTTTCGACATCATATACGGATATTTTCTTGAACTGTACAAGCTGGCAATAATTTCTAAGTTCCCTAAGTTTCATACTGTAGGCATCATTGCAAATGAAGATTGTGGGGAATTTGGTCTGAGAAATGGTTTTTATGACTTCTCCTACTCCTCCTCTGTCGTCCCTGCCGGAGATGCCATCTATCTCATCTATGAGGAAAATCTTCCCTCGTTTGAACAATGATTTCTGGGACACGGAGCTTCCTATTACTCTTTTTATTTCCTCTGCATTCCTCTGGTCGCTTGCATTAACTTGTATGAGATCTAGATTGTTTTCTTCGGCATAAGCCTCCACCAATGCTGTCTTTCCTATTCCGGATGCTCCATAGAACATGAGTGGTTTGCTGTCTGTTGTCCAATTTTTTACCCATTTCAAGAAGACTTCCACATTCTCTTTCTGGCCTACATATTCAGAGAGATTTCTGGGTTTATATTTTCTGTTCCACATGAATTTACTTTATTCGATTGAAGTTAAATCTTTCTAAAAAGCAAAGTAAGGATTTCGTACTTTCCTGTTTTTTAAGTTAACCTGCCTGCTAATTATTTTTACAAAGTGATGTTTTAATGGACAAATCCAAAAGGGATTTTCTGAAAGCACTACCTGGATTGGCAGCTGGCATTGCCGGTATCGGACTTACTGCTAACATGGTAATAGATGATTTTACAGTTTCTTACGGCAAACCCGATGAAGTATGGCTGGAACTTCTTAACAAAATGGGATTGCCTAAAGAAGAAGTGTTGGGAAATGGGACTAGCATAAATGATTATTTGCAACCTCCTGTCGTTGCAGCAAGCAGTGATTATATATCTGGTTATTTCCCGTTTCAACACAGAGTCGAATTTTCCAAAAGATATGATAGGAAGGACAGTGTAACACATGAAATGACACATGACATACACAATTCTTATCAAAATTTCTATACAGAAAAATTCGTGTTTGAAAGATTCGGCGACTCTTACAAGGATATTTTAGATATCCAATACAAAGAATCCTATCCAGGATACAAACCTGTTAAAAGAGTCATAGCAGACCTTGACAAAATAAAAAGTCTTGATGAAAACACATATAATACATTCTTGTTAAAACCTCATATTGGGAAGTCTGTTATAGGTGACAATACTTTCCATTGGATTGTTCCGGATCCTTTGTTCCAAGAATTTATAGCTATGTTGGGGCCTGCATCTCTTGGATTAAAACAAAGTTTGCCTGCAAGTTGGAACGATGATTCCCATCTATTTGGATTTCAGTTGGCTTCTTATACGATACATACGTATGGAAAAGACAATGCAACAAAAATCATGAACAGATTCATAACTGTGGATGAACCTATTTTCCCCAGTGTAATGATTTATGAATTGGAAGGGGAGAGGGAATATGGTTTCACTTTGATAGATGACGTGGCAAAAGATTTGGATTTGGAAAGGGGTTATCACAACTATGATTTGATGTCAGAAGACACGGCATTAATTGCATCTACTGGAGCATCGGTTGCAATTTTAATACCGTGGTGCATATACCTTTTGAAATTACAGGACAGATCCGACAAGATGGACAGACGTGAATTTATTAAAAATTTTTCGACTGCAACTATAGGAGGCATGGGTGCAGCATTGTTGCCACTCCACATCTTCACTGATCTTGAAAAGATGTAGATTCAAATTGTGTTGAAGAACAGAGCTATAAAATCCCCCACGTAAATTGTAAATAGCAATGCTATTGGAAATACAGGACCGAATCTGACACCGTCCTTTACTACTACGAACCTTTTACCGGACTTTTTAATCCTTGCGACCTGTTCCTTTGTCGCTCCTTCCCAATACTTGAATGATTCTAAAACATCTCCTTCTCTCACCTTGCTGACAGGTATTTTTTTCTTGAAACCGATCTTTTCCACTGAAAGTGCGAACTTCCATGTGAACATCAATCCTAAGGACAATATGGAGATGAAAAGTGAGTTGTAGATGTGAAATGTAATGGATTGTATGACGCCTAGGTTTCTACTTAAAAATAGATTGAACGCCATAAACGATAGGAATATCAAAACTGGTATGCCGAACATGATCTTGCTGCTTGATTTGACACTGTAGGAAAAATCTTTTACTATCTTCTTGTCCCTCAAAGCCATGACAGCAGCATATCCTATCATGTAGACTGCTCCTATGAGGAAGACGTTAACCAAGTAGCTCAAAGCAAATGGGAACAGCAGTTTAGAAAGTCCAAGACCAGATGGTATCAAAAACCCTGTTGAGGATAATAGTTTTGCATCTCCTCCGCCCCATTGACCGGCATAATACATCAAGAATCCGAATGCAAACAAAGACCCGCCAACTAGCACGCTATTGATTATGAAACTGTAATCGTGAAGAAGATAGGAATAGACTCCCCAGAAGATAAGAGCAATTATAGTCATTGTCCTTGGTATCAAGTCGGGTATCTCTGTTGTCTTAAGGTCCCACAATCCTGCGATAGATGATCCTGCTACAGCAATCGTTAACGGAAGATATTCATACATAAAATTAATTTGCGTTTGTGTTTAAAGTATTTATTCGTTTTAGACAGTAAGTTAATTAACATGGGCCATTACGAAACCGTAGAAATGCCGGCCAGATATGGATCTGATTGGATAGAGGAACTTAAACGCATCGCCAATGAAGCCGGGTTTGAGTGCAACGATAAGGAAGCACGGGACTATGTTTTGAAGGGCGACCCTGTAAAAGCTGTTCCAAAAAATTATACTTTTAAAATCACGGCTGATGAATATACTGCAGGCAAAATTATACATAACAAGACGCTGGTGGCAAGAATAACATTAGAAATGGATCGAAAATACAAGAGGCTGAGATTTGAAACTAATGTTGTAGAGAAGCTAGAGGAATTGATTGGTCTGCTTTATAAAGATGTTTTTACAGACAGCAAATGATACTGACTTTTGATTTTATAAAAAAATAAATATGCAATCTTAGCTATAGTTTTTAAAACCTATCTCTCTTGCATGCTCCCTGAAACATTGTCTGCAATAGTTCAAATCGTACTTCCTTATCAATCCGTCATGCCTTCCGCATGTCCTGCAAGCTCTGGTGCCTTTGCCGCTCTTACCCACCATTCTAACCACCCATCATGCCAAATACTTCTAGCACTTCCACTTCTTCGAAGAAAGGGAATACTGCAAGCTTCTCGAAGACATTTGTGTAGACTTTCAGGAAATCTTCCTCTATCTCGGCTTTTCTCAAAATCGCTCCGCTGAGCCTGGTCACCATTTCTGAAACATCTGCATCTTCGTCAAACAAGTTGAACACCAAAATTATTTTTAAGCCACTCTGCAACTTCTTCCTTGGTTATCGCTTTTCTCTTGCCAAGCCTGTCTGTCTTGACCTTTCTCTTCTTAACCCTGTATCCTGGTTTTTCAAGACTGACTGCAACATCTAGGCCCAAAAGTCCTACGTCATGGCTGTATTTTATTCCCTGTATGTCTATGTATTCATGGATGCCGAAACTGAAATTCCCGCTCTTGTCTATCTGCGATTCTTTCAATTTGTTTTCCAATGCATAGAATGCTCTCTTCAAAAATTCTGCTGCAGGCTGCTTTCTCAAAGTAATCATTGCTCCCAAAGGGTTTCCTTTTGGAACGCCAAACGTGCTTCTGGTCTTGGATACAGTAACTACAGGTTTTCTTTTAGTCAAAAGTTCTAAAAGCTTCTCTGCTCTTTCGATTTTTTCCTTGTCGGGACCGCATCCAACGTTCAATGTCACTTTTTCCAGCCTAACATTATTCATTAAATTCTCTGTTTTCATGATAATCACATAAAACTTAGATGTCTGTTAAGTTTATATTCTTTACCTTGGCTCTTATTTCTTTAGCCCACTTGGAAGCATCGTCTTGTCTGGCATCAATCGGCCTTGTACTGAAGTCTCCCATGCCTGGAACGATGTTTCTTACGCTGACTCTTCTCGTAACCATCTTGTATGCATCCTCCAATCCTTCAGTGTTTTTAGTTTTCATGCTTTTCTGTATGATTTTTGCCACGTCTGACTTTTCCAAGTTGCTTTTATCCAGAGCGACAAGGTGGTAGTGTACATGCATTATCTTTCCTACCATGGTTTTCTCCACAGTCTCGCCATTGAAGCCGAAATAATAATTTTTCTTGGTCATCTTTGTAAGCAGGTCTGCAAAAAAAGTCTTAAGCATGTGTATGGCCAGCACTTCTTTGCCTGTAAGATCCTTCTCATCAGCAACATGTCTGTTGGGCATTACCAGAATGTGGTAGTCCGCTATTGGATAAAGTGCAGTTATGGCTGTGGCGTAATTACCTCTCGCTAAAACAAGTTTTGGCTCTATGTTGCAAAAGACACAATTATTGTCCATGAGTTCCACTTACTGTTATCAGAGGTTTGTCTTCCCCCAATAAGAAAAATCTTTCCTTGAGAATCTCTTCGTCTTCGCCTTCAAGATTGCATGCAACTTTTGACGGCTGTGTTATGCTGCCTGACTTCACGTTTTTAACAGTTCCTATCTTTCCAGAACTTGCACCTTTCACAACTATACCCTTGGTTCCAGCTTTCAGCTTTATAAGTTTCAGTATCTTCAGTGAAGGAAGCTCCAACAATACACAATCGCCTACCTTGTAGTCACTACTGTCCGTCAACACGTTTTTCCCATCGCTGAAATTCAGCTGTATCTTCTTGCCCTTCAGGATTGTCTTGTCGTTTATCCTTACTATCTTCACATTTGACTCTCTTTCACCTATCTCTATAAGTTTCAAACCGCTCTTGACAGGAACCATCCTATAGCATTTCTTCTCCTTTGGTATGTGCAATGTGTCAAACAATCCCACTGGATAAGAAGTATCTTTCACAACCTTGTTGTCTACAAAAACATCGCCATTATGGATTATAGTCCTTGCTTCCTTTCCTGTCTCTGCCACCTTGAGTATGTTTCTCAGGATTATGGAAAGCGGTATGCTCTCAAATTTCTTGTGCGGACCGGAACTTGGGCTTGCTGTCCATGTGCTTCTCTTCTTCTGGATGTGCCAAAATGCTGGAGCACTGAGCGACTTAAGCTTCTTTGTCATTTGTTACACCTACTCTTTCCAATTGACCTGCTCTTCTCTTGTCTTCCAGGTTCAGTGATAAAATCCTAAGATTGCTTGGATGCAATGCTGCCATCCTTTCAGTACCTTCTACTTTCTTTAAAGTCATACCTTCTACATAAACCCTGTAAAACTTCAGATCCACCTTGGATATCTTTCCCTTCTTTCCCTTGAAATCTCCTCTCATTACCTCAACCTCATCACCCGTTCTTATTGGAAATGATCTTCTGTTGTATCTTTTGGCCAGATCTTCAGATAGATGCGATGCTAGCATGTTCCTTCTTACATGCAAAGGAGCGTCATAAACGAACTTCCTCTGCTTTCTAACTTTGCTTGACTGCACTACCATCATTGTTCACTTAAATTATTCTTAATAGTATAGAATTTAAGCTTTTTATTTTATGGTTTTAGACTGAATACAAAGATTAAATAGTTTTTCCCATCCAATTTCTATTATGCGGCAAGAGCGGCCAGATTATTTGAAATTATACAAAAGAAAAAGGAATCATACAGTTCTGTTGATGGCTAACGGTGCAGGGCTTATGCTTCCTGGCGGAACATACACAACCATTTTCACAGCTCTTTTAATCAAATACTGGAATGCCACAAATGTCAATACGGAACCTATAACGAGATATGGGACTATGGGCGGATTACTTATAGCTGGAGCTTGTGTAATGTTCTATCTTTCCTACAGATCCGCATTGAAGGCGGGACGATATCTGCAATTACATGAAGATTTAAGTCCATGAGTACAACCAACTCCTAAACAATAGATTTTCATAATGCTTATAAAGTTTGTTTCCATCCCATAATTATGAAGGTCGATACTCCGTTCGCCGAGTATGGAAGTCCCACACCATTTGACCTGTTTGACATAGACATTTTGCACTCCATTGGTGCGCTTTGGAAGAAGACACCTCCTTTTACCAATGACAAGATAACAGATCCTGTAAAAGAGATAGAGAATGCCAAGAAACAGATTCAGGAAACATATGGCTCGAAGTTGATTTATCTTGGTCTGGCAGGCAGTTACGGAAAGGGGACGCACAATGGAAATTCCGACTTGGACATGGTACTGGTATTGCATGAAGACGCATCTGCTGTAGAATTAACAAATTCTGTGGTCAAGTTAAAGGTCTACAAATATCCAGGGATAGTCTCATATCTAGAATGTGGAGATCCTCTGTCATCAAATTTCATCCTTAACTCAAAACCTTTGATAGAGACCGAACTTTATGGAAAAATAAGAGAGACAAGACCTATAGTCGAGAAGGCATTGCCATACCTAAAAGTCAAATCTAGATATGAATTCGACAGCGCTAAGGTTTTCGCGACGGCTGCAAGAAGATACAAATCTCTTGCTCTTCACTGCATGGGCATGGATGATCTTGCTGTACAGGAGCTTGAAAGACCGGTAGATGACAATATAATCATAGGAGTATTGGATAAGACGAATCAAGAAACGAAGAATTTCTGGGAAGTCTATGTATCTTATTTGGATAAAGCAATAGATAGGCTGCACTTTTCCACCAGCGATATTGCAGAAGCATATGTGATTAAAAGGAGGGGCAAGGTTGAAGATTTATCTGAATTGTTTGAATATGTAAGGGGGGTTGATTTATCCACAGGAGCTGCCTTGAAAGTATTCTACCAGTTAAAAAAGGGTATGAGGTACAGGACGGAACTTTGCACTGAGGAAAGTTTCTGGGAGCATATGGGAGACGCAAAAGTCGTGTTGGAAATCATAAACTCTTGGCTGTAAAATGTCATACGTATGACAATAGTTATTTTAAAATGTAAAGCGTTTTACATTATACTTAATGATACACGTGTATCATAATTTGTAAACAATAGATACTTCTACAAAAATTCATCTGGCTTTCTTCGCAATCACCAGCATTATCTCGAACCCAGAAGTCTTGCCGCTTTTCCATTTCAAAGTATAGTCAAACTTCTTCATCTCATGTATCATGAACCCATGCTCCCTGCAGGCTTCCATTACGCTCTTCTCCATCATCTCGCTTGACTTGTGTATGCTGTAGACTTTGTTGCTTAATGTAAGAGCTTTCTCGAAGAAAAAAGAGCCTGCCTCGAATGGCGGAAACTGTATGACTACATCTGCCTTGGTAGCTATCTTCATTATGTCCATCTGCAGCCATCTACAATTGCGTCTTATAGGCATGCCAGTCACTTTTTCCACAAACCTTGCATTGTTATCTGCTGTCCTTAGTACTTCTTTGTCCAAGTCCACGCCGAAAACTGTCTTTGCACCAAGCAGTGCTGCTCCTATCGCCAGCCTTCCTGCTCCGCATCCAAGATCATAGACTGTCTTTCCCTTTATGTCGTTCTTTGCTAGGAAAAGTATGTGAGCTGCTATGCCGGGAGTTATTGAATACTGTTCCAATGTATACTTTGGGTTGGGATTCTCTTCCAGCTTGGAAAGCACTGCTCCAAGCCCGTATTCTGTAAGCATCTCGAACAATGTAATATAGTCATTCTGGAAGTAAAAATTTACCTATAAAAACCCAAATTTATTAAAGATGTCTAAATGATAAGCCTCAAGGGTTTGGTTAAACTGTATCACATAGTACCAGAAAGTAGAATCATACTCAAAGGTATAGAAGAAGGAAGAGAAATGTTCATATCAGACTTGAAGAAGTTCGGATTTGAAAAATACCATATCAGCAAAGTGCATCCTGAATCTGATTTAGAAGTACAATCCTTCATTTTGGCAATACCATCCATAAAATATCCAGAGGAAATTGTCCTTAAAACATATGCCACGTACAGCTCGCATTTCATGGATGATTATATGGACGGGCACCTGTTTGATGATCGAACAATAAACAATATAAGATTAGTCAGGAAAGATCTGAATGCTGTCTTAAAGGAGCTGGGCGTACTTGGAGATTTCTGCCATCATATAGCAAGTGTAGTTAATTTTCCCGCAGGCATGTACAAAGCTGAACATAGAATAATCTATGGTGGACTGATACAGCAGGCGAACAAAAACCACAGCATGCCAAAATTCAAAGAAAATCAAAATCTCTATTTGAATGAACACTTGGATCTTGCAATTAAAGATTTGGACAAAAACCTAGGCAGGATTATCAAGAGGAATGTTGACCCCTTATCATTTTTCACTACGACAAAAACTGTACAAGAGCATCTGCTGGCATGCGAGGATAAATATATGCCTGAAATGGCGGAACTTTACAATCTCCTTTCTGGGCCAGCACTATACTACCATAATTCAGATGTAGAGATGATTTTAGGTGAGATGAACTTCCATGGCAACAATGCTCCAACAGACAAAGGCATGGCAAACATGATAGATATTTTCAATAAGCACATAGGAGATTTTTCTGATGATAGATTGGAATACAGGATTAAACAGGTGAAATTCTTTATAAACACTTTCGATGATAGACTTCCCAAAGCAATCAGGGATGCGTACGGTAAGACATTGGAAGTGTTAAAATCACTAAAATAACCGATTACATTACAATAGTTAATTATGGTATTTGACGACTTTTTCAAGAAACTTCTTATTTCCCGTGAGTTGAAGATGGAGGAGGGAAAGCTCACTATCCTAAATGAAAGCTGGACAATGCTTCCTACTAAGATATATGTGGGACTTGTCAGGGAGTTTATAAAAAATCCAAAATTATCATATAAACTTTACTACTTGGCAAAAGAAGCTAACAGGACAGGAATGGCAAACACAATGAAAAAGAAATACGGACTGGATAAGTCAAAATTCATAAATACTGGGATAGATATGGCCAACATGGCAGGATGGGGAAACATCAAGATTGTAAACTTGGATATGGAGACTGGAAATGCAACATGCAACATGTACAACAGTCCTGTAGCAGCACAATTTGGACATAACGATAAACCTGTTGACCATATATGGAGAGGTGTGATGGCGGCCGGCTTGTCAGTTGCATTGGATAAGGAAATAGACTGGGTGGAAGTCAGCTGCATAGCACAGGGAAAACCTTTCTGTACTTTCATTTCCAAACCAAGAGTGGATTGGCTGAAAGACAAAAATCCGCTTGTAAGAGAACAGTTAGGCTTGGATAAAATACAAGCAAAGAAAAAATCTAAATGATACTCTTTACACTAGAAACCTTGACTCCACTCTTTCCGATATCGAAAGGATAGATGTCGTTCCCGTGATTGGTCCTTCTCATCTTCCTGATTATCAAACTTCTTGGCGTTCCGCCTGCAGCATATTCCAAATAATGCAAAACAATAACTCCATCGACCAAGAATTCTTCGAATCCGAACCTGCTCAACGACTTCACTTCGCTCTCAGGTATCTCTGTTATAAGCAAGCTGGTAGTTCCTAATCTCTTCAAGGCCATTATGTAGTTGAAAATGCTCATCCTTATCTTTCCCATGTCCTGAGATGATTCTTTCCATCCCATTGTCGCTATCGACAAACTGTCCAAAACAAACCTAGTTGCACCATTTTTCCTTGCCAGATTGGTGGTCATCTCCCTGAGTTCATCCATGCTGCTTGGTGGCTGGTAGTGCACGATAAGTTTGCCTTTGTTTATGTAACCTTGAAACTCGTCCTTCCATCCAAACTTCTCCATGTCAGCCATTATGTCATCCACTTGCTGCTCCATTGTCAGATAAAGACAACTTT
Organism: archaeon; assembly: GCA_035289185.1. Lineage (GTDB taxonomy): Archaea > Aenigmatarchaeota > Aenigmatarchaeia > CG10238-14 > SCSR01 > DATDXT01. The sequence continues at coordinate 12,020 of DATDXT010000071.1, forward strand.
CACCCAACCTTAGACCTTGAAGAAGATACTGCATGCACATTATGGTCTTTCCTGTTCCTGTCTGGCCTGCTATCAAGTAGACAGAATTCTTTACAAAACCACCTTCCATCAAAGGATCCATGCCAGGAACGCCAGACTCGACCCTGTCGCCTTTCATACTATATAGTATGTGATTATTTGATTAAATTTGTTTTAAGACTCTATCACATATACCCAAAGGTTGCCGATGAAATAATATCCTTGTGGTGTGTTGAAATACAACTCCAATCTTTTCCAATCTGTAGTCACAGGTATGTTTGAATCCACGAAGATAGGAGCAGCTGCGATTATCTTGTTTCCCAAATCTGTCTTGGTAAACGAAGAAGTGCTGAAATAATCGCCAACATCCCCGGCAAACTTTATCTCATCGCCTAATCCCTGTGTTTCTCCGAGCGATGCCAAGTCCTGTATGTAAACATTGAAGACCTGAACGCTTCCCAAGGAAATGTCATAAGTCGCATTAAAACCACTTTCATCGTAAAATACCGTGCTCAATATCTGAGTTGCATTTTTATTAAGTATAACATAGTAAGGAGGATTCTGCTGGAGGCAAAGTTCAGGCTCATCATCGAAAGGATAAGCTTCATTTACCACACTTCCAGCACATATGCCAAAAATCTCCAGATTTATCGTAGGACCCGCCGGTGTTCCGCCTGATTGTTGGGAACCGACTGATCCGCTTCCACCAGCACCTCCGCCGCCACCAGCAATAAGAGTAGTATTTGGTATGACATCTGCTGGAGGCACCGGAATATTTGGGAAGTTAGGATTGGTTTTTATATCTTTGCTCAGACTGCCTAGATTTTGCGGAAACAATTGGTTGATGCTTTCTGGATTGTAGTAAACTATTGCTGCAGCTACCAAGACCACTGCAATTACCAATCCTACTGCAATCTTACTCGAGCTGACTGAGTCCATAAATAACATCATGCGGATTATTGTTTAAATCCAGTTCCTTGTCTATTAGGAAAGTGCTGTCCATTCCTTTGACTGTATAAGTGGGATAGTTTGCACTGGAAAAATAGATGTGGTCTATGTTGCTCTTGGCAGAAACTAAAATTCCAAGAGATGACAAGATGTTCTTGTTAACAAAACTTTCTATTCCTATAATATTCGGTGTCTGACTGCTGTACTTGGCTTGCACGGTGAGCTTGCCTTCAAGCCTGTCGAGAAAACTTCCGCCGGTCAGACTTGGGAAATATTGTGAAGTGTTGGCAGAAGTTACTATGTTTTCCATGTACCAGACTTTTCCATTCGCTCCATCCACCAGAAGCTTCGTATTGTCTGGCAGGTTGCTCATCGCACTTGCTGCATTGTCTACAAAAGGAATTGATATTCCTGCAACTATATCAGTTTCTGAAATGACTCCTCCGAACTGGTTGACTGTGCCTTCTATGCCAACTACATTATCTGTGACCAAAATCTTCTGTGCTTTGTTGGTGACCGCATCTATTGCTCCAGACTGCGAACTCGGATAAATTACAGATGTTCCTCTGAACCAACTGTTTCCTCCTGTAGCGGAAATCAGATTGCTGGTATAATTGTTTATGTAAGGACTCTTGACTATTATGTTGGATGCTATGCCTGCTGTGTTCAATGCATAAATCGTGTCTTCTATGCCTTCTATGCTGACTTGCTGGCTGATTGAAGATAATTTTGTAAGGTTTGCGAGTCCCTTGATGTCGGAAATGTTTACAGACACGTCCATGGAAACAATAAGATTCCAGCTGTCATACGGCTTGACTTGTATATTGGTCAAGTTTATTTTCACATCAAAGCTTTCATTTGTACCTATGGATACCATCTTGTTTTTCCAGTCATCCATCTTTGAGTTTATCATAATCCCCTGCAATGTGTTGTTTATCGTCCCATTTACAATTAGTTCCTCTATAGTCTGATCTGCTTGAGTTATAGTCGAACCGTTTATCACGTAGTTGACAGAAGCAGCCATTGCTCTCCTTGTAATTATTTCCGTCGCTTTGCCTCCGTCTGAGAGTACACTGTTGTAAAAATTCAACATGCTGTTTATCCTCGTGCTGACTGCCTGTGTCTCAGAGTTGGAAATAACCAATCCTTTCTGTATGGATATGAAAGTTATGAGGCTGAACACGGTCACAATCAATATGAAGCTGAACATTATTCCTTTCATCTTGACCACGCCACTATCTTGAAAAGAGTAGGCCCCCACAATCCGGGAACTCCTCCTACACCTGTAGGCAACAGATCTGTATCGAAATTTATCAAACCGGCGAACTGGCTTAGGACTTGATTGAGTCTGTTTCTGGCGTCATCGACAGCTGCTGTCTGATTTTCAAACACGTCACCATATCCGACAGATGCATCTATCGCCACAGTGAACAATACCTTATCATCCGGGCTTCCTCCTGTCACATTGCTTGCAGAAAATCCTGTGTCTATGCTTACAGAATTGTTTCCTACAACCACTTTGTCCACAGGTATCTGTACTATGTAAGGATCACCCATTGTAGTATAGTTGGCATTATTGACTGCATAGACTGAAAGGTTGTAGACTGTTACACCGTTTACAATCAGCCTGTCTGTCCAATAGCTTGATGAATATGAAGTCGCTTTAGCATCAACGACTCTTGTATTCGATGGTATGGAGAACCAGCCGTTCTTGGGTGAAGAAACATTTCCACCGAACCTGCTGCTTTCCATGCTTATGGAGAGTTCTCCTATGTTCAATGTTGTGGTGGGTGTGAAATTCAGATAAACATAAGAATCTGGATAGAGTACTGTATCGCCAGCCTGGCCGACTTCCAAAAGCTGTGCTATATAAGAACCATTCAATATGCCGCCGGCTAAATTTTTGAATATCGTCTGCAACTGCCCGCTGCTTGCATAGAAATACTGGCCGCCTCCGCAGTTAGCTATCGACTGAAGTGTTGCATTGTCTGCTCCGCTGCCGAAACCTACAGCATGCACAGTTATATTGTGTGTGTTTTTGGCATAACATGCCGCATTTATTGCATCGTTGTCAGAATTGCCTGTTCCCTGTTCGCCACAAAGAACATTGGCTTGGCCGTCACTCATGATTATTGTGAAATCTTGGAATTTGTCTGGCTGATGCGGATAGGTTATGTTTATTGCAGCATAGTCCATGACGAGCCAGCTGTCTTGGAACTGGCCGTTGCTATAGTCCAATTCCATTCTTACACTTATGTTTCCGCTCGAATCTATGAAATGAGACACGTTGCCTGAAACAGAGTAGTTGCTGAGCACAGTATAGCCGTTGTCATTGGTTCTTAAATCTCCTATATCCATCCAACTGTTCGAGCTGAAGTTGTAGGCAAACACATCCTGTGTCCCCTGCACACTTCCTTCTGCCGAATCGCCATCGCATGCTGCTGGAGAGCTGCCTGATCCATCATGGCAATAGTTCAAAAATGCAACCATTGCAGTGGCGTTCGATGTTATCCCCATATCAGGTATGGTGAAGTTCAATGTCGCGTTTGCTGTAATATCGTAATCGTTGTTTATGCTTCCAAAATACCAATATTTAGAATCCTTCAAATTTGTGCTAGAGAAAGTTCCTCCTGAACTACTGTAGGTTCCGCTTAGACTTCCTCCACTTGATTTCAGCCATCCTGTCCTGCCATCCAGTAAGGAAAAAGTTCCCGCATTTATGCCGCAGCAGATGCAAGTGTTGCCAGTCGCGATATACGAGTCTATTGAATTGTTTAAATAGAGTTCATTGGTTGTCAAAGATTCTACTCCTCTTATCGAAGTGCTGTAATTGTTTATTGCCACCAGATTGTCCGGATTGTCCAGAACTATCGTGACCAGATCCTTGTCAGCCGCTTTGGCCTCTGCAAGAGGCGATCCTGACATAGAACCTGAAACATCTGTTGATAAAGCCACGTGAGCCGGATTTGATCCTGTTATGAACGACACGTTTCTTAATCCTATCCTTATAGGTACGGTGGTCTTGCTGAAATTTGAATAGCTAAGGCCGTCGCGAGTTATGTTGCCGATTATGTCTGCATTGGATATGGTTATGTATTTATCAATGCCGCCTGATGCATTTTCCCAAATTGTAGAATTTGCTATTGTGAGAAATGTGGTGTAATTGCTTTTGAAATGTATGTATGCTGACATAGAATTCAAGATACCGGGCACATACAAAGAATCAAATACATTTATCAGACCTTCTATCCCTGGAAAATAGTAGATGGAATTATTTTGTGTATCGGTTAGAATTGTAGTGTTATAAATGGTTCTGAAGAACCCGCCTCCTATGTAGCTGTCGTTGGCTGTGAAAACGAACCTCAGTTGATTCTCTCCCTCGCGGAAGTTGGAACATATTGATGGATTATAGGTGGTGTTGCATACCGTCCAGTTATCTGCTCTCATCTGCTGATAGCTTGGGGTATAGATACCCGAATAATTTCCATTTATGTATAAGTTGAACGAACCGCCAGCATACATTTCCATATAGGCTTCAAGTATTGCTGTCATATTGTTTATTGTCACGTTCCTCGTAATGTTTCCCTGACCTATGAAACCTCCGAAGTATGCATATGATGATGTGTTCTTTGCGACTTGGGTGGCTCTGGCTCTTGCAACGAATCCTTCCACAGGCTTTCCTATCTGGTAGCCTGAAACTATCTTCTCTTTCACAGTGACTATGTTGGAAGACGTGCTGCATGATGAATATATTGTCTGGCCGTCACTTGTGGTCAGGTTGAAACAGAAATCTTTCACCAAGTTACCAAGCACTTCATTTGTTATGTTGGCTGCTATGGTGTAGTTGGTGTTGAACCATAGACTTCCTATGAGATCCAATACTGTCTTGTTCATGTCAGCATCTTTAAGAAAACCTGTATCGATAAGATTTTTTATCGTCGGCTTGTCCTTGACATCAAATGTCTTAAGCGTAGACAAAACATTTATCGCATCTTCTGAATTATAGCTGAGCTTCTGGTAGGAAAGCTCGGGCAGGTTGCTTTCGAACTTTATAGGGATTAAAAAAAGTATCAGGATGACCAAAGTTATCCCTATCATCATGTCTATTGTGAACACTATTCCTTTCTCGTTCATCTCCACACCAACGTATCTATCACAACTGGAACACTGTCCAATACAGACAGTCTGCTTATCTTCAAAAGGTTCTTCTCCCCCGATGGGTAAAGGCCAAACTCGAAAAGTGTGCTATTGCTTTCATTGTAGACTCTGTAATAGATGTTGTAGCTTTGTATGCCTGTGATGCTTATGAATTTCTGGTAGACTATTGTAGGCAAGTAGTTCATCTTTGTACTGTTAATATAGCCGTCATTGACCAGACCAATACTTAAGACTGTCGACGGATTCCAATACTTTGGATATCCTTCCATGAACCAGACTTGGCTTGCAAGGAACAATTTATTGGAAATGTCATTCTTAGCTACAGTTTCATCTATCTGCTTGCTTGAATATGTCCAGTAGAACAGGATTATTGTCAATGCTATGATGAACATGGTCATGCTAACGAAAAAATCATAGGAAAGTGTCTGGCCTTTACGATACATATATCAGACCTCCTGTATTGTTTATGTTTACCCATCCATTGGATATTGCTCCGTTTAAATTTGGAATCACTATTGAAGAGGATGCAAAGCTTGAGCCCCAATCGACTATGACATCGTAATTGTTGACTATGATTGTGAAGTTAGTTATGCCAAATATGTCGTTCTGAACAATGAATTTCCTGGAATAGCCGCCGCCTGCAAAAACAGCAGTGTTTATCTCTGAAGCTATCGAATCGGCAAGTGTCTTTCCTTCAGTGTAGACTCTTGTGTTTGTGATGCTTATGTTGAAATAGGAACTGTTATAAAAAACCACCAGCAAAATGATGAGCAGTATGGATACGAAGACCATGAATTCTATGCTTGTCTGGGATTTTAGAAGCTTCATGATACAGACATCCTTACATTGCCATCTTCAGCCGAAAGAGTGATTGAATAATATCCTGATGCAATGCTGAGCAAACCTGTTATGTTTGCTGTTGATGTGTAAAAAATGTCAGATATGCCAGCACTTGTCCTTACCTTGAAAATTATTGTATTGTTTATGAATTGTATCGCTGTCAAACCGTCTGGTATGAAAACTTCTGTGGTTATCTTTGCCGGCTCGCCCTGTGAAAATACCCAGTCAGCATTCTGGCCGAGCTTGTTGACTGCATTTTTTGCCGCATTCACATTGCTGTCATCCTTGTATCCCAAAAGAAGAGAATTGGAATAGACTAGATACGGTATGATTATCATGAGACCTATGGATATGATTATGAAGTATTCTATGGCCGATTGGGCTTTCACAAACGATAGCACCTATAATATGTATTTAGTAAGGCAAAATAAAATGATTACAAGTATTTGTTATTGGAAACGTAATTGATTTTTATGCCAGAAGAGGACGAAGAATATTCTGAAGACAAGAAGACTAACATCAAAAGCCAGATAAAGTCTATCCTTGTAAAAGACCTTATGTGCACAGATGTAGTTGCTATAGATTCTAACAACACATTGGATGCTATTTACGAGATTTTGATCGAGAAAGATATATCGAATGTTCCTGTCATGGAATTTGGAAAATTGGTCGGTGTGGTCGGCAAGATTGAGATATTGAACGCTGCTGCAAAAAGCAACATTGACGATGTCACAGATGCTCAGGTGGAAAAGCTGCGCAATGTAAAGGTCAGGAACATAATGAGAAAACCAAACGTCATCTATGCAGAAAGCACCATAAAGCAGTCGTCAGACATGATGGAAAGACTCAAGACGAACATGCTTATCGTCATAGACAATGATGGAAATGTAATCGGTATCATAAGCAAGATAGATCTATTCAGAGGGGCTTCAAGGGTCATAACAAAAAAGAAGATAGAGACTGCTATAGACGAGGTCTTGGAAATTATAAGGAAGAAGGGATCTGTCACCATAGAGGAGATATCAGAAAAATTCCATGTGAGCAGGCAGACGGTCGAGGAATGGGGAAAGATACTTGAAGAGCATAAGCTTGTGACAATAGAATATCCGGTCATAGGAAAACCATATTTGGTTCTGGCAAAAGACATGGAAGAATAGATTTAATTTAATGCTAAAGGAAAGACATAATCTAATTTGATGATACAGGAAGTTCTGGAAGAATATAGAGTAACTGCAGATAATGTAGTAGCTAAAGTGGAGATAAAGTACAGTCCTGCCGAATTTGTCTCTACATACAACATAGCCCTTCCAGAAATAGAGAAAGGAACAGCTGCTTTACTGGACAAAGTTAGGGAAAACTTGACGACACAGATACCAATCAAGTCTGCCGAGATTCTGGATTTGACACTTTTGGAAAATCTTAAAGAAAAGCTTTACAAAGCTGGATTTGACATGATTAAAAAAGAACTGCCTAACATGAAGGACGACATAATAAAATATCTGACGAGCTCCATATTGCACGATATGCTAGGACTTGGCAAATTTGAACTTTTGCTTGCAGACGGAAATCTGGAGGAAGTTTCTATCAACAACTCCTCTGATCCGGCTTGGGTATATCATAAAAAGTTCGGGTGGTTGAAAACGAATATGAAGGTCGAGAAGGAAAGCGACATACTTAACATGGCCGCTTCCATAGGAAGAAGGGTGGGAAGGCAGATCTCTGTACTTACTCCATTGTTGGATGCACATTTGCCTACAGGCGACAGAGTGAATGCCACTTTATTCCCGATATCAACAAAAGGAAACACGTTAAGCATAAGGAAATTCAGGCGTCAGCCTATGACTATAACCGATCTTATAGAATACAAGACTATGGGAACTGATGTTGCGGCATTTTTGTGGTTTGCTGTACAGTATGAGATGAACACAATCATTGCAGGAGGAACTGCATCAGGGAAGACTTCCATATTGAACGTACTAACATCCTTCATGCAGCCAAACCATCGTGTTGTCAGCATAGAGGATACAAGAGAGTTGTTGCTTCCTGGTTTCTTACATTGGGTGCCGTTGAATACACGTGAGCCTAATCCAGAAGGCAAGGGTGAGATTAGCATGTTGGACCTTTTGATTAACAGCTTGAGAATGAGACCTGACAGGATTATCGTAGGTGAGATCAGGAGAGCAAGAGAAGCAGAGGTTCTGTTCGAAGCCATGCACACAGGACACAGCGTTTATGCGACTTTCCACTCTGACAGCGCACTGGAGGCATACAGGAGATTCACTAACCCCCCGATAGATGTACCAGAGGTCATGATGGAATCGCTTCATTTATTTCTTGTAGCATTCAGAGACAGGAGATCTGGCATAAGAAGGGTTTTTGAGATAGCGGAGATTCTGCCAAGTTTTGACAAACAAAGGATAAACACAATATACAAATGGCAGCCTGGTGTAGACAAGATTGCCCGCCAGAACAGAAGCCAGAGGGTTATGGAGGAACTGAAGATGTTCACTGGTATGAGCGACAATGAGATAGACCAAGACATAAGGGATAAGGAGACTATTCTGAAATGGATAGTGGGAAATAAGGTAAATAACCTAAACAATGTTGGAAGCATTATAGCTAATTATTATCTTAATTCAGACAAAGTCGTGAAGGCTGCAAAGTCCAATGCTAGCATTTCAAGCATACTTTCTTTATAGTGGTTGCTGTGATGAAAACAATACCATTCGTGCCGTTTCCGGTAAAAACAGCTGTACAGATGTCTAGAAGTTTCCTTCCTTTTGCCATAAGGCTTTTGAAACTATTCCCAGATCTTGAGATGTGGCTTTCTCAGAGTGACACGCCGATAAAAGACAGAGAATACATGTCAATAGCATTGTTCTCCTTCAGCTTCTGGTTCTTGATGATGTTCTCAATAATGTTTCCCGTATTCATGAAGTTCGGCATACCTGTCTTGGCAATAGCTTTGTCAGTTGTTGCAGCGATGGCGGCTTTCATGAACATAGTCTATTATCCGAAGCTTGCAGTAGTAAGAAGAGTGAGGGACATAGAGAGGAATCTGTTCTTTGCTTTAAGGCACGTAATCGTCCACATAAAGTCTGGCGTCTCGCTTTTCGATGCTATAGAATCTATCGCAAGTGCAGATTATGGAAAATTGTCTGAAGAATTTACAAGAGTTGCAAAAGCCGTCTCTTCCGGCACGTCACTGACAGATGCTTTGGAAGATATGATATATAGGAATCCAAGCACATTGCTCAGAAGGTCATTGTGGCAGATCATAAATTCCATAAAAGCAGGTGTCGATATAGGCGATTCACTGTCTTCAATGTTGAAGAGCCTAGCAGAAAATCAGATCGTGGATATAAAGAAGTACGGATCGCAGCTGAATCCACTCGCTTTGATGTACATGATGTTTGCTGTAATCATTCCTACGTTAGGTCTTACATTCCTTGTAGTCTTTTCCATGTTCACAGGCATAACCCTTCAGCAGTCCTTCTTCTACCTGTTCCTTATCTTGTCTGTAGTTTTCCAGTTCAGTTTTATAGGTATAATAAAGAGCAAGAGGCCGAGCACTGAATTATGATTAGATTCTCAAGCATCACGGCCAGATTCGGGCCAAGCAAGTACAAGGCATGGGTCAACAAGCATCTGGTATATGCTGACATGACATGGCAGTTCGATAAATTTGTCTCAATGTGCTATCTTTACAGTCTTGCTTTTTCAATAGTCGCTGTTTTCATCCTTACCGTTTTCCTGCAGTACACTTTTCTTTTATCATTTGCCGTCTCACAGTTCGTCTTCATCATCTCATTTCTCACCTTCCATTTCATACTTTCCGTAATAGCTGAAAATAGGGCAAAAACTGTAGAGGAAGTATTGCCTGACGTCCTAAAGCTGGTAGCTATAAACTTGAAATCCGGTATGACTGTCGACAGGGCATTGCTGCTTTCAGCCAGGCCCGAGTTCGGAATAATGGAGAAGGAGATAAAGACTGTATCGCAGAAGGTAATTTCCGGCGTTCCTGTGGAAAAAGCATTGGATCATTTCACGGAAAGAATATTGTCACCACTATTGACCAGGACCATGAGGCTTGTGAAGGAAGGGTTGGATAAAGGAGGCGAATTGGCCGTTTTGCTCGAACAGATAGCAAACGACATGGTGCATACGAAGACTTTGAGGAAGGAGGTGGCTGCACAGGTGGGCATGTATGCGATTTTCATCTTCTTCGCTGTAGGAATAGGAGCTCCTATGATGTATGGCGTATCCACATATCTGGTCAAGACTATGACAAAAATAACTGGAGGATTGGATATCGGGGCGGCAAGCACTGCTCATGTCAGCAGCATAAAATTCCAGAAGATAAACATAGACACTAATTTCTTAACATCATATCAACTTGTCTCCTTGCTCATAACAGCGATCTTCGGAGGCCTGCTGCTTGGATTGTTGAAGGACGGAAAGGAAAAAGCAGGCGTCAAGTACATACCGATCCTGATTGTGATGGACATTGGGATATACTTTGTAGCCAACGTCATGCTAGGAAGCGTTCTTGGAGTATAAGCTTTATATTACGAAAAACGAAATCATATAGTATGAAGAACTCAAAAGGACAATCTGCCATGGAGTATTTAATGACTTATGGCTGGGCTATTCTAGTAGTAGTCGCAGTAGTTGCTGCATTGTATGGATTGGGTGTGTTCAAGGTAGGATCAGGGACGGTCAAATGCAGTCCTTGCTTCAGCTACTTTGCTTTCGTTGACTATTCTGCTGGTACAGCGGTATTGACGAATGGACCAAATGAAGTCAACTTGACATCCGCTACTGGTGGAACAGTAACAGTAGGACTTGTACAACCTGGTTCGACATTCCAGATTACAAGCATTGCACAAACAGGTAATCCAGCTGTAACAGTAACTTATACAGTAACAGCATCTAGTTTGTCACACCAAGATACAGCAACCATACACAACTAAAACAACTACAGTTAAAAATTAACTAGTAGATAGCCGACTTTATATGCTTTTTTTATTTTTGGCATTAACCCTTCTTAAAGTTTTCTTAACTTATTCTATAATATGGACAATATTACGAAAGAACAGAGAAGTAGTACTATGTCTAAAATAAGAAACAAATGGTCATATCAGGAAAGAGTTATCCATAATCTTTTCAAAACATTAAAAATAGAGCATAAAATGCACCCAAACATTGAAGGGTCTCCTGATGTAGTAATTTCTAATAGAAAAACTGCAATCTTTCTTCACGGTTG